>JACPDT010000025.1 GCA_016183865.1 Armatimonadota bacterium
CGTGAAAAGCGGTATCCCGGAAAGTCCAAGAAGACTGAAAAAGGCGCCTTTCTCTCGCTCCGTGTCCCGCATGGGGCTGCCCCTCATGGGCACCGCAAGAAAGCTCCCCAATGCTCCCCCCGTGAGCCAGAGAGCGAAACCGATCCCTGTTGTAAGCTCATTTCCCGACCCGAGGGCCAGGAGCTCCCTGAGGATCAGAATCTGCCCGATTGCCGCCGAGGCGCCGATGGCAAAAAAGGCAAGATTCAGACCCATCGGCCGGGGAGACCGGTCCCGCAGGTCGGGCAACTACCCCTGCGCACACGATTGGACACGACTCTGAACCCGATTCGCTGAACCACGAGCGACCTGCACTTCGTGCAATAGGTATTACCCCCGTTGTGGCCGGGCAGGTTCCCGATGTAAACGTACTTCAAGCCTGTGGAGAGAGCAGTTTTCCTGGCTTCCTCGAGGGTGCTGACAGGGGTCGGGGGAAGATTCTTCAACTTGTAGGAAGGATAAAACCGGGAAAAATGAAGGGGAGTATCTGCGCCCAGATGACGAAACATCCATTCACAGAACCAGCGGATCTGTTTCGAATCATCCGAAACCCCCGGAATCAAGAGAGCCACGACCTCAAGCCATGCGCCCTCTCCCCTGACGGTTTCCATTGCAGTCAGGACGGTCTTGAGGGACCCTCGACAATACTGCTTGTACACATCCTCCGTGAACCCCTTAATGCTGACGGAAAAGGCATCCACATATTTGGCCAGCAGTCGCAAAGGCTCCGGGTTTATGTACCCTCCTGTGCTCCCAGTGGTTTTCAGGCCGTTTTGCGCTTCCAGGGAAAGCGTGGTAAAGGGGCGCCTTTTCTATGGGATCCAGGTGGATGGCGCTCGGTCTTGCATAATTAGTGACATAGAGCTTCCCTCCATGGTTCACCCGGACATTACACACACAGACCTGGCCATCGGTCAGAAGACCGCAGGAGTTCGTCAGGGGACTGCAGGGGCAGAGATCGCACTTGACGAGATTGCCTGCAAGGGAGCGGTAAAACAGCCCCTCCCTTAGCCGGGGGGCACGTCCTTCCGGCTGGCTCCTTCCAGCGCCGAAGGCGTGCCCCGATGGGGAGAGAGGTAGAGAAGCCAGGCAGATTCCACCCCCTGCATACGCACATGCCCTCAGAAACCCCCGTCTGTCCACAGCAACCTCCCTATCTCTGCGCTGTCGCCAGTTTCTGTTGGAGCAGCGCGGCAAAATTCGGGTTCAGGAGATGTCGGGCCAACATGAGATCCAGGGCTTTCCCCTTTCTCGCCTCATGTCTGGGAGGAGCGATCTTTTCCGCAAGCTGAGCCTTCTTTACCTGGAATTCCTCTTCACTCAGGCTCCTGGCCTGCTTGATCGCAGCATCGAGCTCCGCCAGCTTCTTCGGGATTTCCTCATCACTGTAATGGTGCTTCATGGCCTTTTTCGCCTTTTCCGTGAGCTTGTCTTTCATCTTGTCGAAGCGGTCCTGGGGCACCTGCCGCATGCGAGCCAGCATGTCCTCGATATGTGACAGGCCGGAAGCCTGGCCGATGCGCTCGGGATTTCGCACATCGCGCTTGGGGATGAGACATGGGGAGTATTCGGCGGCGATGACCAGTTGATTCTCATTGAGAATCTGCTTCAAGTCAGACACAAGGGATTTCATCTTGTCCTCATAGTTGTCGCGGGCCTTCTCCAAATCGCCGTGGACTGCATGATATTGACGCTCTATGGAAGGAGAAGGATCGGGAGTCCGCAAGAGCTCCGATCGAAGAGCCGTCAGGGCATTTTGAAACTCCTTTTCCCTGGAGGAGACGATGCCCGTATATGTGTCGTTCGCCTGCTTTGCCTCCCTGGCTTTCGCCAAAAGCGCCTGCATCTGATTTCCCGATAGATTCATGCCGTTTATGAGATTCAAGGAATGAATGTCCAGCATCAAGGCCTGGGTCTCGTCGCTCACTTCCGCCATGCGGGCCTGAGCCAGGAAGAAGGGCGCCAGAACAACCATCAGAAGACCTGTGAGGAAAACAAGAAAATACCGCATTACCGCATCGCTCCTCTCCTTTTGGGTGAATACTCCTTAGACGCGACAATTTCAATAAAAGTTCAGGAATCCCCTCAGGCCCGGAAAATAGAAGCTCCGGATAGTTTCCTGCTGGTCCACCCGGAGCTTTGCGGAGTGTAGCGCCCTTTATTTACCGAAGGGGAAAACAGGTCCATTGGACCAGATCTGTCCGGTGCTCCCTGGAACAAACTGGATTGCCAGGCGTCGCACGGCTGCAGGTTTTGTCGTTTCCGGAAAAGGCACATTCAGCTCGAAGATCACTTTTACAAGATTAGCCGGCTGATTGTCTCCGGAAGAAAATTCGAAACGATGAATCCCCCCGCTACCGGGCAAGATGGCCTGGGAAGGCTGATACTCATCCTTCTTGAGCTGGACGTAACCCTCGTCGCTCTCAATATAGGGTTCGATACGGGCGCGCCAATACATTCCCGTGCTGCCGGGGTTTTCCGGCAGGGACGCGGAGAACTTGCTGCCAGGCGCCATTTGCACAATCCAGGCCCCGGAGCCCCCTGACAGAACCTTGGGTTGGGCGCCGTTCATGGATAGGGTAAGGGGATAAGAATCCTTTGATTTTGCGCCGTAAGGTTGAATGGATGTTGCTGCGATTGATGGAGTATACATGAAAACTCTCCTTTGCATGAAAAATTCCTCATTCCCCGTACCTTTCGGCCGATGGGAAGCCCCATCGGCCGAATCCGACTCCTCTGGTCCTTTATCCTCTATTTTACGAGATTCTGCTCCTCGACATACATGTCACGTGCCTTCTCGCTGAACAGGTTTCCGCCAAGCCGGTTCAGAACACCGACGAACTTCTCCGTCGCCTGGGAGTATGTTTCGGATGGAAGCTTGTTGGATGCCACGATGTTGAAGTCTCCAACCGTGTCACCAAGCTCTCTCGCCTCAGCCAGATAGAGAGACCGGATGGCCGCCTCTTTGTCCGGCCGCTCTGCATCACAACACCCATGCTGGCCGACGGTCTTTCTGGTGAAGGTAAACAATTCCTGGGCCTCTTGAGTCGCATCCGGCCCGCCGAGGGAATTCTGCAACTTGATGAATTCGTCCGTTGCCTGAGCTACTGTCTCTTCATTGTACAGGTTGCCGCGAACGATCTGAAGGCTGGCTTTCGCGACATCAATATTTCCCTCATACTTGGCGAGCTTCTCAAAGCTGTCCACAAGGTCCTGCTTACCTGCACCGGCCGGCGGCTGAGTCGGGCAGCCAGGTCCATCCTCCGGACAATCCTGCTTCGACCGTGAGCGATTTACTCTTGTTGGAGTCTCTACTGCTACGTGATGGGTCTTCATTTCCTCTAACACCCCTTTTCCAAAATGTGAGCGATTGCTGTGCTCATGGACAGGATAGCCCATCTTTCTCACTGGAATGTCAGAGATTCATGTCATGCCTCTCACAAAGCCAACCTGAAAGAGCCATTTTGAAGCTGAATTGTAACGGATTGGTGAATTTCCGGAAAACGCGAAAGGGATAGGTCCAAACACCGCGATGTAACGAGATTCTCTCGGTAGTACCGGGCGTGACTACAACCTCGCAAAATCGGCAAGACTCAGGGAGAATTGCAAATAGAGGGACATCCTTTCACCCCACACAGCCGATGGAGTTGGTCCTCAACGGCTCTTGGCAGAGGGCAGCTTGCGCAAACCTTGTTGGCATACTCATGAATGTTGCATCGAAAGCGATTGGAAGGAAAGGAGCTGACCATGAAGAAAACAACAAACATGACAAGCATCAGCGCGAGCCCCGGCAAGAGCAACTCCGCGGCGCGCAGCTTCCTTCCGCTCTCCGGAGCCGAACCGACCGGAAGAAGCCCTGCGAGCAGTGTCCCATACAGGTAGCTTAGAAAGGACACGGCAACTCCCGGGCCAACCTTGAAGAGGTCCTCCAGCCTTCCGGTCATACTCCCCAGTACGTGGATAAGACCCAGAATCGCGCTGATGTTGGCCGCAAGCATTGCAGTGGAACCAATCCCTGCATTGAATTCCTCGAATTCTCCCTTCGCCCCCTTCACATCCGTGAAGATGGCAGTGAATGCCCTGCAGGAAGTTCCGAAGCCGAACTGCCTTACGCTGAACAGGAATGTGACGCCCAGCACGCCGATGAAGGCAAAAAGGTTCCAGAGGGAGAGGATGCTCATTTCCGTACCATGCGCCGTACAGATAAGAACCGCTACGATTGCGATGACGGTGGCCAATCTCTTCGTACAGACCCCTCCTCCAGCGACTGAGTGAGACGTGGGACAATCACCCCCACCTGACCTCCCCCGTCAAGGGGGAGGAATAAGAACCCACGCCCGGATATGAGAAGTTCTTCCTGCAGTCCGATTCTTCCCAATTATACACCTTGGAGTGAGAAGCACAATCCTCCATTCGACTGATTGGCCCGTAGTTCGATAGGCTGCACAGGCGGCAGGAGTTGAAGTGAAACGGGGATCCTTCGCGCTCCCACGTGGGACAGACACCCCCACCCAACCTCCCCCATCAAGGAAGAGGAGTAGCGGAATTGCTCCCGACCCCTGGGCCTACCCCAACGCTCACAAATATGTTTACTTCCGTGAAACAGAATCTGCTTGACCCATTGTGCCGCGGCTTGTTAAAATATGCGTGAGGGGGAGACCATGACTTCGTCTATTTATGCGATTTGCGGGATCGAATCTTCCAGGCTGCTGAGGACCACTCCACAGGAAGCCAGGAGCCCCGAGAATCCAAAGCCTGCCTTTCCGGAGAGATTCTGGATTCATCTCTTACGCTCACGAAGCCTGGCCCTGGAGATCCTTGATCACAATGTAAGGGATGTAACGGTCGGCGATGAGCAGACCCACCGCAAGATCCTCCAGGCAGGGCAACACAAGTTCACGGACCTGTGGCTGAGGGATAGTTCATTTGCCGGTCTTGGGATCCTGTGCCTTGAGGGAGGGTCCTCTGCAAACTCCGCAGTTGTCAGGGACTGCCTCGAAACCATCCTCTCCAAGCAAAGAGCCGATGGGTTGCTTCCCAGGCGAGTCGGGGGCGGCAGCAATCGCACAGGGGTAATCATGGCGGCACTGGGGATTCCCAGAAAGCCGGCGGAACACTTGAATACATGGGATTTCGAGAACGCGCAGCACACCACGCCGATAGACTCCAACCCCCTGATCATCTGGCTCTCCGCTGAATATGTCAAGGCCACCGGAGACCAGACCTTCCTGACGAAGAACTTCCCACGCATCCTGAAGGCCGCACAATGGCTTGCCACTCAGGAGAAAGACGGGTTGCTGGAACAGGCGCCTTTCGCGGACTGGAAAGATGTGGTGGCCAGGGGCGGCAAGGTGCTGTACACAAATGCCCTCTATTACAACGCCCTCACCTCCTTATCCGAAATGGCGAAAATGATGGGGCCAAAGGGACACGCCTTCTCCGATTCTTTGCTGGCGAAAGCTCAGTCGGTGAAGTCGCAAATCCAGCGGGTCTTTTGGGACCCCGCTCGGGGGCATTTCAAGGACACGGAGAAGCTCTCCGACTTCTCCCCTGATGGAAACCTCCTTGCCGTCCTCTTCGGCATCGCCGATCCCAACCAGACACGGCTCGTTCTGGGGAAAGCGGAAAAGCTCCTTGAGAAGTCCCGCCTCCCTTTGAGCGCCCTGGACGGAAAGTATCCCGATTCCATGAAGCCTTTTCAACTCCGCCTTGGGCAGATCCCGGGCTATCACGATGAATACATCTGGCCGTGGCTTGGAAGCCTCTATGCCCTGGCCACGACCGAAACCTGGAAACGAACCGGCAAGAAGGATGTCTCGCTCCTTCTTCGCTCCCTGGAAACGCTGAATGCTGTGGGGCGGATCTCGGTAAGAGACCGGGATTTTCAAGAGATCTTCGAAGGGAAAGATGCAATCCCCGTAAGGAGACTCCTCTACAAAACGGAGAAAGGGTTTTCCTGGAGCGCAGGGCTCTATCTCAAGGCACTCACCGAGACCATCTCTGCGGCCCAGGAGGCGTCCCTCGTCTCAAAAGGGGCCGTGGAGAAAGCCGCGAAAGAAATGGCCCTCATAGACGGACAGTAGTAATCTTGTAGTTTCAAGATTCTCTGTGTCTCTGTGGCGATAAATTACAGTCCCTCCCCCAGGTTTGCGTTTCTTGGTGACCGATCTTGACAAACGCCTGAACTTGATGTATCTTCTTTGTAGATATTCATTGGAGGTACTTGTGTGAAAACACGTGTTCAGAAATGGGGCAATAGTCTGGCCTTGCGCATACCCAAATTCTTTGCTGCCGAGGTGGGCCTGCAGCAGGATTCACCTGTTGACATGTCGCTGGTGGGCGGAAAGCTCGTGGTCGTCCCCACCGTCAAGCCGAAACTGACACTCAGACAACTCCTGGCGCAAGTTACGGAAGATAACCTGCACAATGAGGTAGAGACCGGACCCCCTGTGGGGAGCGAAGCGTGGTAGCTTCAAGAGCATACGTCCCTCGACGGGGCGACGTGGTCCGGATTACGTTGAATCCTCAAACCGGCCACGAACAGGCGGGGCGTCGTCCGGCGGTCATCCTGTCGCCGGAAGCTTATAACGGAAAAGTCGGGCTGGCCATCCTGTGTCCAATTACGAAACAGATCAAGGGCTACCCGTTTGAAACCGCCATTCCGGCGGGCTTGCCGATTACAGGAGCAATCTTGTCCGACCAGGTGAAAAGCTTGGATTGGCGGGCGCGCAATGCCGAGTTGATATGCACTTTGCCGCCGAAGATAATAGCCGAGGTATTACAGAAACTTGGCACACTCTTGCCGAAGTAGTGCGGGGCGCGTGTCACCACGCGAAACCGGCTACCCATTCCACGGATGCCGAACAATCCCGACGAACGAATTGTACTGCAATTTCCGCGGCAACGCCTATATGGCGCAAGGAGACTACGGACGAGCACTCACAGACTTCCGCGATGCGATCAAACTCGGCCCCAAAATGCTCGATGTGCTGAAAGAACGGAGGAACTGTGCGAAAAGGAGGTCAGGAATTCGCCATAAAGCTCCTGGCCGCCTCCACGAATGGACCGATCCTTGTGCGCAGATGAGGTCCCTGACTGCCGTCCTTCACCTCCAGAGTCACTATGGGAATCCCCCCAAGGTTCTTCGACAATTCCGGGATCATAGCTTTCACGGTATTGGCGGGCATGCAGTTCAAAGGCATCATATTCACGATTCCGTGACAGCCTTTGCGGGCTCGGTCAACGATGGCGCCGATCGTCAGCGGGGCCTCCCCCTTGATTTCGCGATGGAGATAACGACGGCTGTATTCGAGGATGCGTGGCACAGGGGTCTCGCGGGTATGGGGCAGAAGTCTCCCGAAAACCTTCTCGTACCTGCTTGCGATCCCGCTTTGAACCCAATGGCGAAGCCCTATTCTCGTAAGGGTTCTCATATCCCTGTCTCGCATGCTTTGCTCTCTTGTTGTGACATTCGCATAATAGATCCATACGGAGAAAGGCTCCAATTCGACCCTGCCTCCGTATGATTCTATTATACGAATGATCTGGTTATTGTTAAACTCATTGAGCCGGACATACACTTCTCCTACGACGGCGATAAGCGGGCGGGGAAGAGTTCTGTCCGTCGGGATTCCCGCAAATTCTTCGGCGACCTCCTCCGCTGCCGCAAGACACAGCCTGTCATTCCCTGTTTCGATCACTTCCTCGAGCCGATCCAGACTCTTCTCATAAACACGGTCTGCCTCCCCCTGCTGAGCCTCAAAGGGGCGAATAGCGAGAAGGCAACGATGGATCATCTCACCAAAGGCCACGGCTTTCCAGATTAGAAGCTGTAACCCCAGCCCGTAATCCCTGGCCTCAATATATGATTCCCTGGCGCCGGGGGCGAATACTTCAAGATCTCCGTATCCCTCCCTGTCCAGAAGATGTCGTATGAGTCTGTTATACTGCCCGAATCTGCAGGGACCGACGGCATCAGGCATGAAGAAAGCGAGATTGCCCGGGTCAGTCTCCGGATGTCTTGAAAGATAGGCGAAGAGATCCCCTGTAGTCGCGAAGCATGGAGAGCACTCGGAGCCCCAGCACAGGGATGACCCAACAGCAAAACTCTCGGGAGTTGTGGGAGGTAGCGTCTCTGCCGGTATTCCGAAATGCCGAAAGGCCGCGGCCATTCCCCGGGCGAGGTCGCACATTCTTGGAATCAGAATTTTCCTCATTTCTCGCACAGAGAATACCGGAGGCCCCGGGGCGCCATGGCCTTTCTTGCGGCTCTTATGCTGTTCACAAAGGCCTCCGTCCCTGTAAAAGTTCAGTATGAACGAATCGGGGCCGCAGCCGAGGCAGGTGAGATAAAGGGAGTATAGCTGAGGATCGGTGCGGACCAGCTCCGCGCAACGCAGATGAACCTGTCCGGAGTACCAGAACATGTTGGGATTATACTGGGAGATATCCACACCCTTGACATCAAGGAACTCGGACGGAATGACGGGAATCCCGAGACGATGGAGGAGTCGGGGCAGATCCAGATTCATTCTCGGATCGTACAACATGTAAGGACGGCCGATCAGGACCACTCCAAAGGCATCGGATGAGGCTCGCAGTTGCGCCAGAATCTGACGGCCCTTTTCCCTGAGCATGGCCTGAAGGCCCTCGAAATATCGAAACCCCTCGTGAACAGCCTCACGCATGGCTTTTCCGGAAACGCCCAGAAAAGAAGCCAGACGGGCCATATCATGCGCAAACTCCTCTATGGGGCGGGAAAGGTAGAGGGGCGGGTAGAGAATGTACTTTCCATTCCTCTCTCCTATCCCTTCTTCCAATGGCGCACTGTGAAAAAAGGAGACGAGCCTTCGCCAAGGGGCCATGCTGCGCACGTTTCCAAACCCGAAACCGGACCTTATGGAAGCTCCGGCGGCGCCCAGATAGTTGCAGTACCAGAGTCCTCTTGAATCTGAAGGATTATCAGGGTGATCTCTTGCAAGCACAGTGGGAATGAAAAGAGCATCCACGTCCCTGAGATCAGTTTGTAGGGCATGCAGGGTGTTGTACGGCAGGTATCATAAGTATTTTTCACGATCTCGCCGTTCGAAGGTTCCGAGAGGAGCACTCTAATCCCAAGGGAAGAGAAAATCTTCCAGAAAAGGGGGAACATCTCATAGGTAAAAAGATTGCGCGGGATTCCTACAACAGGACCTGCGGAAGGAAGAGCCTCCCTTTCCCACGGCCCGAAAAAAAGGGACCGGCGGAAAGCCGCCAGATCTTCCCACGACGTGTCGGAAGAGGAATTCCTCTCAAATTTGTCGCACCTGGCCCCGTAATGGCGCGCCGGCTCCTTTCCGAACCGGACCACCTGGACTGTGCAGTAATTGGC
>JACPDT010000204.1 GCA_016183865.1 Armatimonadota bacterium
GGGGAGGGAATATAAGGAGGCGACAAACATGGGGAGGGGCCTGGGGGTCCTGAGAGGAGACCAGTGGAATAGCACCGAATGAACTCGATGACCCGACTTCACGCGAATTGCGAGGCTGAGATTGTGGGAATTGTTTCAATAAACGGAGTGATCCTGGAAGAGTCCAGGGCGGCCATCCCTGTCATGGATCACGGTTTTCTATATGGAGACAGCATATATGAGACGATGAGAACATACGGCAGAAAGACCTTCCTCTTTGACGAGCATTTGCGCAGACTTCGCCATTCCGCCCGGTATCTGACACTGTCCCTGTCCTTTAGCGACGAGGATCTCCACCGCCTTGTGGAGGAAGCTGTCAAGCAAGTGGGCGACCATAGAGGGGAGCTCCTCATTCGAATGGTCGTCACCAGAGGTGTGGAGGACTTCGGCTATGGGGAAGACCATTTCGGAAAACCGAATCTGGTGATTATCGTGAAACCCCTTCCAGCGATACCTCCGCAAGATTATGAGCAGGGGATCACCCTTGTCACCGTTTCCGTAAGGCGCAATGCCAGGGAGGCGCTGAACCCTTCCGCCAAGACGGGGAATCTCCTGAACCCCAGGCTGGCTTTCCTGGAGGCAAGAAGAAAAGGCGCCCACGATGGTATCATGCTCAATCTCTCGGGGAAGATCGCAGAATGTACATCCAGCAACATTTTCTTCGTAACAAAGGGCGCCTTGAGAACCCCTTCAGTCGAATCAGGGATCCTGGGGGGCACTACCAGGGATTTTGTGCTCACCCTGGCCCGTGAAGCAGGGATTCCCGTCCACGAAGAGACCCTGGACCCTTCCATCATCGCCGACTGTGACGAATGTTTCATCACAAGCACAACTCGCGCCATCATGCCTGTAAGGGAAATAGACGGCAGAATGATTGGAACACATGGGCCGGGAGCCGTGACAAAGGATCTTCAACATAGGTTTTCGGAAAAAGTCAGGAATCTCTATCCTGTTGCCACTTTATAACTGTGTCAGCCCCTGAAACGATTCTGATCATTGACGATGACCCCCTGGTCCTGAAGGTGCTTCAGCGAATCCTTTCCAGGGAGGGTTTCCAGGTCTCCTGCGCCCAGAATGCGGAACAAGCCATGAGCCTTGCCATGGAGAGGATTTTCGATCTCGTCATCGCCGATGTCCGAATGCCGGAAACCGATGGGATTTCCGTCATGCAGAACCTGATGGAAGTTCAACCCGGGGCGGGAAGAATCGTGATTACCGGCTATGCCAGCGAGGATGCCCCACTGCGCGCCATCAAGGCAAGGGTGGACGACTATTTTCTGAAGCCCTTTGACACGGACGAGCTGGTGAGGAGTATCCGCCAGACCATAAGGCGCTACAGGGAGCTCAAGAAAGCGGCCGACCAGGCGGACCTCTTGAGGAAGAACTATCTTCAGATCATCAAGTCTCTCGCCAAAGCCATGGAAGACAGGGATCCCTTCCGCCGCGGCCATTCCTGCAGGGTGGCCCGGCACTCCGCCATCCTTGCAGAGTTCTACGGCCTGACTCAGGGACAAAAAGAAGACCTCGAGCTGGCTTGCTATCTTCACGATCTGGGGTATGTCCGAATCGAAGAGGAGATCATCCGAAAGACCGATCAGTTGCTCGATCATGAGATCAGGGCATTCAGGGACTCTCCCGGAAGAACGGCAGACCTCCTTGCCCCGGCGGAAGACCTGAAAAGGGCGAGGGAAATCATAAAACGCCACTCGCAGTGCACGGGCTCCGGTGAGGAGATCCCCATTGAAGCAAAGATCCTGGCTGTGGCCAACACCTTTGATGCACTCCTATCCGACCGTCCGCACCGGAAGGGGCATTCGGAAGACGAGGCCGCCGCCATTCTTCGGGACGAGGCTGGGAAGCGTCTTGACCCGAAAGTCGTGAACGATTTTCTGGGCCTGGTCTTCAGGCCGGATGACACGCGACCCTCTACCGATCTCCTTTCCGTTCTCAGGGAAACCCGAAGCCGACAGAAAAGGAGCCTCCTGGGGCTGGCATGGACATTCCGCCTCACAGGAGATCTGGAAAGCGCGGGGACGATTTACAATGAGATACTAAAGGACCATCGAGAAGAGGAAGACCCTGAAATCGCGTCAGAGGCCATGGACGGAGCGGCCCAGGTGAAAACCGCACTCGGCCAATGGGCCGGCGCCCTGGAAAGCGGCGTTCAGGCATTGAAACTGGCGGAAGGAATGTCCGGCTCCCCGATCATCGGGAGAATCTGTGGAACGGTGGGTCTCGTTTTAGCCCAAATGGAGCGTCTTGCAGAAGGCAGGGAATACATGGAAAGAGCACTGGCCCTTTCCAGGCGATGGGAGGACCATCGGGAAGAAGCAAGGGCCAGGCTTTATCTGTCTTTCATCAAATCAAGACAATCTGGTCCGGAGGAGTTCTGCGAGAGTATGAACGAATGTCTGTCCCTCCTGACCGAGCTTGGATCGGCGGACCTTCTTGTAGTGGAAAGATTCGTTGCACAACCACTCCTTGAGCGCTTTCTTTCACTCGTGAAGGATCACCCCGCGGCTTCCCTGCACCTGGAGTCCTTTCGGGGGAAGGCGATGGAAGATCCAGTGATCGAGGATGATGGGAGTCCCCTGAGAATCTGTTGTCTCGGCGAGTTTCGAATCACGCGAAAAAAGGGTGTGATCCGGGAAGAGGAATGGAAGACAAGAAAAAACAAGGGTCTCCTTGCTTATCTCATTACCCACAGACTTCGTCCCATACCCGATGAGAGAATCTGTGAGATTTTCTGGCCTGGTATCCTCCTGGAAAAGGGGCGGGCCAATCTCCGAAACAGCCTCCATGTGCTGCGCCGGCTCCTGGAGCCTGACCTTGCCCAGGGGGCAGATTCCCGTTTTCTCCTGCGAAAAGGCAGCTCCATCCAGTTTCAGCCTCAGTGCCCGTTCCGGCTTGATGTGTCCGCTTTCGACGAATCGGTGAAACGCGGTCAGGAGCTTGCCCGTCGAAATCAGTGGGAAGAGGCGGCGGTGCAGTATCGAAAAGCGGAAGACTTGTACGGTGGAGATTTCCTCGAAAACTGTGTGGATGACGACTGGACCGAATACGAGCGAACCCGCCTCAGGGAAGCGCTTCTCGGCGCCCTGACTTTTCTTGCAGAGTATTTTTCCCGTGAAGGCAAGGACGACATCGCCCTTCATTACGACAACCGCTGCATCCAGGTGGACAATGCCTGCGAGGGGGGATATCAAGCCGCAATGAAGAGCCTGTATCGTCTGGGAAAAAGAGACGATGCCGTGAAGCTCTATCACCGCTGCCAGGAAGCTCTGAAGAGCGAACTGGACATCTCTCCATCCGGGGAGACGATCGCCCTGTACTACGCAATCGTGGACAAGAGCCCCCTTTGACACCCCTCACGGGAAGTTCACATTCTGTCGCCTCCTTGTAACGAAACAGCCGTATTTCGGTCCTCCTTTAACGAGCTTTTTACCGCCTCAAGACAGTTCCTCAACAGCGGTGGGTTATGATTGAAACATAATTTGAGCGAAGGAGGAATGAACGATGTTGCCAGGAGGCGCAATTCAAACCGCAGGGCTGCAATCCTTTTCGGGGCCGTTTTCCCTCAATGGATCAGGCTTGCAGAATCTGCAGAATCGTTTCAAGGCATGGGAGGCTCTTACCGGGGAGCCCACACATGATTCCACACTTCTGTCCAAGGCGTTGAAACCGGAGTCACGAGGCAAGAAAGACTGGCCTTATGGGCCTGACGGCGGTATGGGAAAAGAAGAGCGCATTGAAGCATTTGCGAAAGCCATCCCAGGGGCTGTTGTGTCCGTAATCGGCAGCGTGATGTTGGCTTTCGTCGGAGCAATCGCAGGCGCCGCAATCGGTGGCGCCGGAGCAGTCATTCTCGCCGGAACCGTTCTGCGCGCGCCGGTCTACATCTCCGTTTTGAGCGGATTGGCCGGCGGAATCGGAGGCGGAATCGCCGGAGGCGCGATTGGGTTTAACATCAACTGTGATCGGGCAGGCTGATGGTGCGCCAATTCTCTCTCATACTACCTTGTTCCAGGGGATTCTACTCCCTCATGAAATGGCAGATAAGCTTGTTATCGAAAGGAGAACCTTAATGAAGAACGTCATCATCAACCAGCCCGCCTTACGACACACTTCACAGAACATCAGCAGCCGCCGCCTTCCTTCGGAGGTCGAGTCCCAGGCAAGCCCGAAGGACCTGTATTTCAGCAAGACCTGGTCCCCTCCGGAAATTGCCTCAAGGGGCGCCACAGGCTGCACCTTTGTCGGCGACCCCGAAGGGGAGGCTCAGAAAGTCGCGGAAGAAAACGGCCGGTTTGCCGTTGAGCTGTATTCAAGGCTTGCGGCGAAAACAGAAGGGAACCTCTTCTTTGCCCCTTTCGGGATTTCCACGGCTCTCGCCATGACGTATGCAGGAGCAAACGGGGAAACCTCAAAAGAAATGGGCGGTGTCCTACATTTCAACGAATTCCCCAAAGAGAATCTCCATCAGGCTTTCGGCAGGGTTGCAAAAGACCTGACATCCCGACTTGATCGGGAAGACTGCACCTTCACCGTGGCGAACCGGATATGGACGCAGGATGGCGCAAGAGTTGAGGAAAAGTTCCAGAAAACAGTAGGCGACGCCTACGGCGCTCTTGCCGAGACTCTTGATTTCAAAGACTCTCAGGCCGCCACGGAGACCATCAACTCGTGGGTCGCGGAGAAAACCAAAGACAGGATTCGAAATCTGATCCCACCCTGTGTCCTGAATGAAGATACACCCATGGTTCTCACGAATGCCCTTTATTTCAAGGCCGACTGGGCCTGCAAATTCGATCCAAGGCACACCTTTGACGCCCCTTTTCAGACCCGGGAGAGGCAGTCAATCGTCACGCCCACCATGCATCAGACAGGTACTTTCAGGTATGGGGAGTTCTATCTCGACAATGAGAAACCCCCATCCTCCGTGAACAGGCCCTTTTTTGTGGACAGTCCTGACGTCCAGGTTCTTGAGCTTCCTTATGCGGGTGGCGATCTCTCAATGGTTTTCATCCTCCCCAAAGACCAGGAGACTCTGTCCAAAGTGGAAAAATCGCTCGATCCGGACCAGGTGAGCAACTGGCTGGGTGGTCTGTCCGACAAAAAGGTCGTCACTTCAATCCCCAAATTCAATCTGACTTCATCCTTCAAGATGAAAGAAATTCTTTCAGAGATGGGAATGGGAAGGGCCTTCAGCGCCGGCGCGGACTTCTCCGGCATAAACGGAGAGAAGAATCTGAGCATTGGAGACGTAATTCACAAAGCCACTGTGGAGGTGAACGAGCAAGGCGCGGAAGGCGGGGCCGGAACCGCTGTTGTGGTGCTGGAGTCGTTCAAGCGAGATCCCGATTTTTCGGCAGACCGTCCCTTCCTCTTCGCGATCAGGGATAGGAATGCAGGGATCCTCTGCATGGGTAGGGTGAGTGATCCCACAAGAACTGAATAGGGGATCATCGAAGTCAGTCGGTGGATCCGGCCGGAGAGGTTTGCGAGAAAGCGAAGTTCTCCCTGGCACGGCAACCTTTTGAGGAGCAACCGTCACAAATTGTCCCAGGTTATGAGGGCATCAGAGATGAAACTCACTGCGGCCTCATTCTTCAAGAGGCCGCAGTGAGTTGTGTCGCCCCTCCTCACCTCTGCCACATGCAATCGGGTTCCCGAAAGGGCCGACAGTCCCCGGTGGCCCACTTTCCCGAAAAGAGGCGCCAGGGAACCGGTCAACCAGTCTTTCTCGCCCTGGACCAGAGTGACGCCATTGACCCGCAGGAGAGTTTGAGAAAGGGCATCTTGTCCCCTTCCGATCCCCGAGGAGCGGTCAGCGGGGGTCAGCAGGAATGTCGCTGCATCCAGAATGGGTTTCAGCTCTTTTCGAGCAAGGTAGTTACCCAGGAAGGGGTTGACCAGAACCAGTCCCTTGAACTCCGGGTACTGACCGTCTGCTTTCTCCACGCAGGAGAGGGCATCTGCCGCACCCTTACTGTGTGCTACAATGTGGATCGCCTCATGGCTTCTCCCCAGAAAGCCCATCACTTCTTCAAGCTCTTCGACATGGTTGTCCGTGGAAAAGGGGTTCGCCAAAAGTCCCTTCTTCAAAGAAAGAGTCTCTATGTTGGCAAATTCAATCCGGTAAAAGGGTGCGCCCCCTTCTTTTTCATACTGGAAAAGTCTTGCTCCAAGGGCCCCTGTAAACACCAATTCACCGCCTGTGTCGGAGCCCTTCTCCCCGTCTTTCGCGTGCAAGAGGGTCAGGAGAGCTTCGTCCAGAGGCGCCTCCTTTCCCTTGAGACCTGGAATAAAAAGAACGGGATGCTGAAGAGACAGTCCCCTTTTCTTTGCTACGTTTTTCAGGGTTCGAAGAGAGGTCATGCACAGGTAATCGGGCGAGGATCCGTGAGAAGTCCATTGATCCGTTTGCTGAGTCTCATTCGATGGAGGCGACTCAGGACTTCCGGAGACCCGCGCCAAAGGCGTTCTTACGTAAATCTTGTCCTTTGGAACCGGCTGAAGCTCCACGTCTTTACCCTCCCCTTTCTAAACTATACCATTTCAAGCATCCTGAGTCAATGTCTTTTCGATTCGTTAACACTTTTGCAGCAATTTCACCCTCAAAATCAACAATCTGCGCCTGATTTCCACAGGTTCTTTACGGGCCTCCAACGTTCCCTCAACAGACTGCCCTTATCATGAAGTCAGATGTTACCCAGCAGCCCTACTGCCGGCGAGGGGGAGGAGAGCAAAGATAACGACAGATGTGGCGGGAGGGGCTGGGGGCAGGGTCAGACACCCCCAAAACTCGTTGACTGCCCTCCCGCTGTGCTTCGCCCGCCCTCTGTGAGGGAGGGGCCGGAGCAGGCGGGAGGGTTAGGGGGGAGTGGAAGTTTGAAAGGGGAGGTTCATTTCGTGAGTATTCAAGTTGTTGGGGCAGACATCTTACGGAAAAATGTGGGAGAAGTCCCACGTGAGACAACCAGGTTGGCAACCGGGTCACATCCCCCCGGCCTTCTTCATCAGGGGGGAGCAATTCGAGGTGGCGCCCTGGCCAAAGCCACGGAACCGCCATCAGAATCCTTTCATCTGACAGGGGATGATCGGGCGCGAATCGCAATCGCCTGCGGGTTTATCGCGGGGGGGCCGGGGATTCTCGCTGGAGGTGCAATAGCAGCTTTGTGCGGCGCCGCGGCTGTCCCAAAAGAGCATAAGGTCCTGGGAATGGCGGTTGCAGGCGGCGCAGGGCTGCTCATGGGACTGGTCGGCGCCCGGCTGCCGCTTCCCGGTGTGGCGCTGCTTACCGGCATCGTCATCGCGACTGCGCTGGACTGGTCAAAAGTCTAACGCAGGGAGGGTCTCCTCCGGCAAAGCTGGCATGTTGTCACGGCTGAAGGCAAAGAGGGTTTCTCCGGGCAAACGGAAAATTGATTCAACCCATGAAGCGATTCATCCTCGCATTCGTGCTGGTTCCTCTTTCTGTTGTTGTCTCCTTTCTCCATTTGCCCGCGGCAGCATCGTGGCTCAAGACGTTGAATCCAACTGGTATGAAGGGGTTATGCTTCTTGCCGCCTACTTCATCTTTGCCGTGGCATTCTTTCATTTGTAGTTATTCTCGGCAGCTACTGCGAAGTAATGCTGCAGGGTGCGCAAGTTCCGCTGCTCGACACGACAGCGACTCCTCCTTTCCTTCCGTTCGGGCCTTCGGCGATGCGCGGGACCTCGGAGGCGCTCCCCCTGCCCATTTCCTCCGCCTACTATGCCCTCTGCTGACTTCTGCCAAGCGATCAACAGTGATTGTTCACGGTTCAGCCAGTTTCTCTCGCACGCGAGATCCCGTGGCACCCGGCAGATCTCCCAGGGTAAGGTACAGAACGTTCCACGCGCAAACGCCGGATTTATAAAGCACACCCCATTCGCGGATGGAGGACTTCGCCGTCACGTGTCGGCTCGTCCCGAGTGTACCACACCTCGTATCCGGTTCCTGTTCGTCGTCCCGCGCTTTTGGATTGGGCTTCCTCCAGACACCGCCTCGCGGCGACGCCCTTGCCCTTCTCCTAGCCTTCGGCTCCGCTTAAACCTGGCGGGAGGATTTGCACCTCCCTCGCTCTGTACCATGCCCGGCACACACGTCAAAGCTCAGCCGCCCGCCGGAGGCGGGTCGGCTGGAGCGTCTTGTTCGGCCTTCACCTCGTCTTTACGCAGGCGAACACTGTGTACTCATCCTCGGCCGCAACGTACTGTTCCTCACGCACCTCGAAACCGGTTTCCCGCAGAACACGCCTCCATATGGCGATAGAGAAGAGGCCCATTGTCCAATGGTCCATCTCAATACGAAGGTGTCCATGGTCGCGGATGAGATAAAGAACCGTCGTTTCATACTGTTCATCCGCAGGGTCGGGGTCATACACATTCTCTATGAAGACAACATCGAGACCGTCCCATGTGCCCGTACGCGCGGCTGGCGTGGCGATGGTCTTGTTCTGCTGGAATGTTTCGGTCGTCACATCTGGAGTCGCAATCAGAACCCCGCCGGGATTCAGGTGGGCAGACGCAGTGCGGAACGCCGCCACGAAGTCTGCAAGGCAGCTCATGTATGATATCGCATCGTCCATCAGGACGGCATCGAACGTCCGGTCGAGCCTGACTGTCCGCATGTCGCCCTGGACAAATGAGCACTCCGGGTTCAGATCCTTCGCCTGTTCAAGCATGGTTGGACTCAAGTCAACACCAGTGACATTGAACTGCCGCTTCAGGTTGAGAACGTTCTTCCCCCCTCCGCACCCCATGTCCAGCAAAGTACCTGTCGGACGCCTTGCATAGTGTTGAATCAGACTCGTGACGTGTTGGCAGTAGTGCGCGTATTCACTTGCAGCATCGCCCCACATTGGCCACAGCCACGCTAAGTCAGTGTAAAGATGCCAGGTGTCATCCATATCCATTTCCTAGGCCGAACTACTGGATAGACAGATCTGCCACAGATCTTTTCGACTGCTGTCGCTTTCTGTCTAAACGCATTGGGATTTTCTTGCCAGGCTCTTCGCAGCCCCAGAGCCGTCTCATCTTGTTTCGGCCTTCAACCTGGGAGAACTGCGTCATAGACAGTTCCGCCTAAAACGCACCCATTCCTTCCACTCTCAGGAGATCTGCAGAGCTTCGCACACCTTTCCCCCCTCGATTCAGCACGTGTGTATATATCATTGTGGTCCGCACATACTAATGCCCAAGCAATTCCTGAATTGTACGGACGTCATACCCCTCGGCAAGGAGATCTGTAGCAAATGAGTGGCGAGGCGTATGACAAGTCTCCGATGTAGCAGGTTTAGCGCACTTCTCGATGTGGAAATAACAAATTAAAGGAGAACCGAACTAAAAGACAAAACGAACAGAATGATGAACAGGGCAACACTCATTGCGACAGCAGCATTCGGGCTTGAAATGGTGGTCAAGAATGAAGTGAAAGCCCTTGGATTTGAGAATGTAAGAGTATCGGACGGTGTAATTGAATTCGAAGCTATGCTTGAAGATATTCCCCCGTTAAATTTATGGCTCAGAAGTGCCGATAGAGTGCTTCTGAAAATGGGAGAATTTGAAGCACTTACTTTTGATGAGCTTTTTGAAAAGACCAAAGCGCTGCCCTGGGAAAGCCTGATTACTGAAGATGGGAAATTCACCGTAAA
>JACPDT010000205.1 GCA_016183865.1 Armatimonadota bacterium
AAGGCGCGGAGCAAAATGCGACCCACGCTTCGCGCGGGTACCCCGACTGGGGGATGGGAGTTTGTGAGCTCCGTGGGCTGGCGCAGGTGGCAGGACCCCGAAGCGCCGACTGAGAATGGGGCGAGGGAAAGCGACATTGCCCCACCGGAGGTCCTGACGCAGGGGGGGATAGGGAGAAGGACACGATCTGGCCCATCAGGTATGCGCTTCAGATGATGAGGTGGATGCCATTCACAGGGGAGTATACACCCTGGTCCAGGATCGCATTCAGAGGAAGCCTGATCATGTCCAGCTTTTGATCCCCTTTCTTCCGTTTCCCGGCACCTTGAGCGGATTGCGGACCATGCCACTAATGTGGCGGAAGACGTGATTTATATGGTGGACGGGGAGATCGTGCGTCATTGGATCGAGAGTCACAAGCACAAAGGACCTCATTGACTGGCTCTGACTTCCGTTACAGCAGGAGAGTCCCTGCCCCATACTCAAATTCCCATTCCCCTGGCGCGACCCTGTCGCACGGTTTTACGCCTGCGTCCTGGAGGGCCTGCTCCAGGCCCAGGCGCTCCAGCCTCATCTGCAGTCAAAGTTACTCCTCAAGAAATTCGGACGGCAGGGTCAAAAACACGGTTGTCCCTTCCCCCTCTTTTGATTCGATGGCAATGGTTCCCTGATGTTTTTCGATGATCATTTTGCAGATGGAAAGTCCGAAACCGATCCCCTGGGCTTTGGTGGTGAACAGGGGTTGAAAGACCTTCTCCAGATTCTCCGGGGCGATCCCGCATCCATTGTCTTTGAAGGATATGCGGACCCGGTGCTCCCCGTCTCTCTCTACTCGGAGCACCAATTTCCCCTCACCGTCCACAGCTTGAACGGCGTTATTGATTATGTTCTTGAAGACCATGCGCAACTGCTCCCCATCGGCATCAACAAAGATCTCCTCCCTGGGCAATTCCTCCGTCACCCGAATCCCGGGGATCTGTGAGGCGGCCATGGTTTTTTCGAGAAGAGTCATCAGGCATTGATGCTCCTTGTGGAGAGGCTTGGATCCCGACAAATTGAGAAGGCTCTCGATGATGGCCACGGAGTGGGTAACCTGGGATTCGATGCGATCCAGGTGCTCTTTGACTTTTCCTTCCGGGTCTCCCAGCTTTCGTTTGAGATAATATATGGACCCTGCGATGACACTCAAGGGATTCCGAATTTCATGGGATATGCTCCCGGCCAGTTGCCCCATAGTGGCGAGGCGCTCCGCCACCAGGAGGTCCTGCTGAGCTTTGCGAAGCTCGCGAGTGCGCTCCTCCACAACCTCTTCCAGGTGCTCCCCGTACTGCTGTAAAGCTGTTTCCGCTTCTCTCAGGCCCTCCACGAGCTTGGCGTTCTCGAGGGCGATGGCGGCCTGGGATGTGAGCAATTGGATGATCTGAGTCTTCTCAGGAGTGAAGACAGAGTCGGCGAGCTTGTTCTCCAGAAACACGATGCCAAGGAGCTTCGTCTGCTTCACAACAGGCAGGCAGAGGAGGGATCCATATTTCGTCAGGTGAGCTCCCGGGCTGCCCTTGAATTCGCATCCCCCGCAGCCGTAATTCAGAAGAAATTTCTCCTGGGTGCGGTACACGTATCGTACCACACCCTGGCAGATATCCGCACAATCGTCCAGCCTTCGGTTCGTGTAGCGAACCACGTTTTTTTCGAAGACATGGCTTTCCGCCCGTATGCTCAAATCTCCGTCCTGGTCTGTCAGAAAATACGCATCCTGGGCCCCGGAGCTTTCGAGAAGGACATTCATGATCTTGCTGATCAGGGCACCCTGCTCGATTTCCGCGGAGATGGCCTGGGACGATTTCATGAGGTATCCTGCATCAAGGTTGGGAAGGGCATAGGACGTGAAAGGCGGGGCGGAGCGGGGTCCCGAGATCGGGCTGTCTTCCGTGTCGGTCTCTATCTCAGGATGTCTTTCCAGAAGGGCCGTCTCCTTGCGTTCGGCCCGGCATTTCCTGTACAAGTGAAGAGCTTCCGCGTAATAAACAACGGCAAGGCTTTTCCCTTCTGATGCAAGGAGGTCGGCCAGGCACTCGTTCAAATGGCCTTCCAGAAAGGTGAACCCTTCCTCGTGGCTTATGGCGATTGCGTCCAGATACAAGCCCCTTGCCTTCCCGGGGTCTCCCAGGACCCGTTCCATCTCTGCGTAGACAAAAGCCAGATAAGGCTTCAGGATCGGGCCGAAGGACGCCCAGGTTTCCATGTTCCGGACATAGGGCGCGATCCAGGCGCGGAGCCCACTGTCGTCGCGCCGACCTTCCGACCTTTCGTGCAGTCCCAGGGCATTCAGCACAACGAAGGCGTGCCACTGTCTTTTCAGGACGTTGTCCGTGAGACCCGTAAGATAGCGTCTCACTCCTTCCAGATAACGCGCGGCTTCCTCGCAATTCCCGAGGTAGTAATGGCTGAGCCCCATGTGGACATAGTAGCTCCCTATGGAGGCGATATGGTTGTCATTTGCCCAGCGTGTAAGCTTCTGATCCGATAGGGGAGCGAACCCCTGCTTCATGGGTTCTATCCAGCCTGCCTGCATGGCCTCAGCCAGTCCTGTCGAGAAGGTGAGCTGATATTTCTGAGAAAAGCGGAGACATTCGTCCGCGTATGCCTCAATGGTTTGGAAATTCGCGCCCTGTACCTGCAGATTCCACATCAATGGGCCATAAGAAAGACCTGCATTATAAAGGTCGCCGCAGTTCTTCCCGCACTGGATGGATTTCAGGCAATAATCCACGATGGTTTCAGGATGGCTTCTGGAATGCATGTTGCACCAGACGATCCCGTTCATGCCTCTTGTGGCGCCGAAGGTATTCGGGTACTTTGCGGACAGCTCGTGGGCAAGGTCCTCATATCTGAAGGCCTCCTCGAACTCCCCCTGCTCCCCAAGCTGGAGCCCCATGATGCTGAAGGAATAGATGACCGACTCATCCATGCCTCCTTCAAGACAGTGGCGCGTTGATTGGGCCGCAGAAAGATACAGTTGGGGCACAAGACCCGACATGTACAGATCCGGGATCAGTTCGCTGTAAAAGGCAAGCTCTATCTTGCTTTTTCGGTCCTCCGTGAAGGGCATGGAAAGGATTGCGGCCCACACATCGCTGTGATCGCCGTGGATCTCGCCCATTAGCTCATCTCTGCGCTTATCAGCCAGAGAGGCATCCGTGGGAATGGATTTATTGAAATAAGCAAGCCCCCGATTTGCCGTTTCAACGGCCTTGATGAAATTGCCGATGGATGAGAGGGAAGTAGTTTGCTCCGCAAGGCATTCGGCTTTGTCGAGGTCCGTCCTCGCGTGATCCAGGAGCTCGTTGAGCAGCTTTTCCGATTTCTCGTAATTGCCGCACATAAGCTCTGTTTTTGCGCCCTTCTGGAAGATCTTGAATGTCTTTTCGTATTGCCTGTCCCAGCAGTCGGGAGGAAGCAGCTCTCTCGCTGTTCTGAAATATTCGTTTGCCGCGTCCGTTGCCAGTGCTTCCAGCGCCCTGGCGCCTGCCTGGAAATTGATATGAGACAGCACGCAGACATCCTCGGGCGCCAGGTCTTCCGGTTTTCCCATGTTGAGGTGGGAGGCGATCTCAAAGAGATTGTCCAGTCTTCCCTGATCTCCGTCTTTCGGCGCCTGTGGGAGGAGGTGGTTCCCGATGCGCCAGTGGACGATCCTTCGCTTCTCAGGCGGTATTGCGCAGAGAACCGCCTCCTGAACCCTGTCATGAATGAACTGGAAGCGATTCTTGTTCTCCATCAAAAGACCCTGTCCAAGGGCGGGAGTGAGAATCCGAAAAGTTTCCAGAAGGCTCTTTTCATTGACCGTTGCAACAATCTCGGGAACAAAGGTGTTTCCAAGACAGGCGCAGTATTCGAGGGCTGCGATGGTTTCAAGCGGGAGCTTTCGAATCTTGGAGCTGAAGAGAGCCACAACCGATGAAGGCATGTTCGATTCTCGGATCTTCTCCAGATCCCACCGCCAGTGTCTGTTCTCATCCAGATAGAGCAGATCTTCGTGATGGAGGTAAGACAGACTTTCACTCACGAACAGGGGGTTTCCCTCGGTGAGTCTGCAGATGAAACCTGCCAGAGCCTCGGTCTGAGGAAGGGGCGAATCCAGAATGTATGAAACCATCTCATGACAGTGAATCGGCGCCAGGGGGGCCAGCTCGATCTCCACAAGGGGCAGGCTCTTCTCCTTGACTCCCGAGATCAGCCTTGTCAGGGGATGGCTCGAATCCACCTCATTATGGCGATAGGCGCCTATGAGGAAAAGATACGGATGGTCCCGATGGTTTGCGAAGATATTCGTGAGGAACTCGAAGGACGCGATATCGCACCATTGAAGGTCATCCACAAAGAGGGTCAATGGGTTCTCCTCGCTTGCCAGTGCTGTAAGAAAACAGTCAAAAAGACCGTGGAAGCGATTGCGCGACTCCACAGGGGGGAGCGGCTTCACGGGTTGCTGGGGACCCAGGAGAATTTCCAGCTCCGGGATTACGTCAATGATCACCTGTCCCTGATCTCCCACCGCCTGGCAGATCTTCCGTTTCCATTGCGCCACTCTTTGATCGCTTTCCGTGAGGAAGATTCGGATGAGGTTTCGGAGCGCCTGGATGAGCGCGCTGTAAGGGATGTTTCTCTGATACAGATCGAACTTGCCGGATGTGAAATATCCCCTGTGCCTCACGATGGGTTGCTGAAGCTCCTGAATCAGGCGGGTCTTTCCGATGCCCGGGAGGCCCGAGATAAGCAGGGAGCGAAATGAGCCTTCCGCGGTGCGGTCATATTCGTTCAGGATTGTGCGGGCCTCCGGATCACGTCCCACCATCTTGGCGATGAAAATGACCCTGTGCGTCTGATCGGAGGCGCCCAGGGCAAACTTGCCGACAGCCCCGGTTTTCGCAAATTCATCCCTGCATCGCGAAAGATCCGAAAGAAGCCCCTTGCCGCTTTGATATCGCTTTTCCTGTTGCTTGACCAGCAGCTTCCCGACAATTCGGCTTACCGTTTCAGGGATCTCCGGGTTCAGTCTGTGCACTTTTTGCGCCTCCACGGCGAGATGGGAGTGAATCAGCTCAAGGGGATCCGGGGAGAAGAAGGGAAGCTGCCCTGTCAACAATTCATAGAGCACGATTCCAAGGGAGTAAAGGTCTGTGGAGAAATCAACTCTGTGGTGGATTCTCCCTGTTTGCTCGGGAGAGGTGTAGGCGAGGGTCCCTCTCACAAAGGAGGGATCATAAAAGAAGTGGCTGATTTCTCTCACATCCATGGATGTGATGAAATCGGTGACCCGGACTTCGAGGGTTTCAGGATTGATCAGAATGTTGTGAGGCTTTACCCCGCAGTGAATGATTCCCGCTTCATGGACCGAGTTCAGCGCCCGGGCCAACTGGCAGCCGATCACGAAGAAATTCGGAAGAGCGATTCCGGAGGAGCCCCGACTCCAGTCATCCAGGGTCAGGCCCTCAAAATATTCCTGTGTGACAAACTGCAAATCTCTCTTGCTTTCAAGGGAGATGGGTGTAATGAGGGCCGGGTCGCGCAGGATCTTGAGATGCTCGATCTTTTGTCTGAAGTAGCTTCTATGATATCCCGAAAGAGAAGTGACCCGCAGAATCTTGATAACGAGCGGCCGCTTCGGAAACCGCTTGTGGAACCCTGTGTAAACAATGGATTGAGGACTTTCTCCCAGCTTCCGTGTGAGAGTGTAATTCGGAATGACCGGTTCGGTTTCAAGCATGTTTTCTTTCGGGATCAAGGAATCTGCTTCAATCTTTGAAGCAATCTATGGATATCAATGGGCTTTTGTATGATCTCGAAGTCCGTTGTCTGCAAGCCGTCCCTGTGCAGCTCCTCATCGGCAAAGGCGGAGATCAGGACCACCGGCAGCCTGGGCGCAATCTCCTTGAGAATCCTTGTCGCCTCCACGCCGTTCAGTCCAGGCATCTTGACATCCATGAGGACAATGGCAAACTCATCCTTCCTGACCGCTTCGATGGCCTGGTTTCCGTCATAGACGGCCGTAACGTCGTATTCCTCCAGCTCCAGAAGGTCGGTGAGGCAGTTGCACAGCTCCTTGTTGTCGTCTGCAATGAGGATCCTTGGGTTTCGCTTCACAGTTCTATTTATTATACAGAAGCTGGACCATACCTGCAGTATATTTAACAATCCGAGGTTTTTTTTGATGTTTGTATCCAGCCACATTGGTGTCTGTTTCCATTTTCGATTTTCACCTGCTCCGCAGGAGCCGGGAGGAGTTGGCGAGGATCCCGAGATCAGGGAGAGACTGGGCAGCGGCAGCCAGGACCGGTGGAAGGAAGCCCAGGGCCGCGAGGGTCAGTCCGACCGCATTGTAGACCACTGTGAAGGCGATGTTCAGCTTCACGACTCCCATTGTTCTTCTTGCGATGCGCAACACTTCGGGCACAAGGGTCCAGTCTTCTCTCATGAGGGCTATTCTCGCCGCTTCCACGGCGATGTCCGTTCCTGCGGCGCCCATGGCGACGCCCACATCGGCCTGGGCCAGGGCCGGCGCGTCATTGACGCCGTCGCCGACCATTACCACCGTGTGTCCCTTTGACTGATACTCCTTCACGATGGAGATCTTTTCCTCAGGCAGGAGATTCGAGCGGCAAGGGATTTCGAGCGCTTGTCCCAGTGGGGCCGCCGTCTGCTCGTTATCTCCCGTAAGAAGCTCCATCTGCTCGATCCCCATTTTTCTCAGTGCCGCCACTGCTTCCGGAACCTCGGGGCGCAAGGTATCGGCACAGCCCAGGATGCCCGCAGGCGCACCGTTCAGGAGCACAAAGAGAAGGGTCTTGCCTGCGGCCTCCAGCTCTTCCGCGACCTCCACTGCCGGCCTATCGAGCAATCGCCGGTTTCCGACAGCCACCGTCATCCCATTCACCCTGGCCTCTATCCCCATCCCCGGGGTAGCCTGGAAACGGTCCGGCTCATAAGCAGGTAAGTTGCGACGATGGGCTTCCTTTCGAATCGCATCGGCCAGAGGGTGCTCGGAGTATCGTTCTGCCGATGCGGCCAGGGAGAGAATTTCCTGCTCGCCATATCCGTTGAGAGGGACCACATCCGTGAGTTCCGGCCTGCCCAGGGTAAGGGTTCCAGTCTTGTCTATCAGGATCGTGTCGGCTCGGGCAAGGGATTCCAGGTATTTCCCTCCCTTTATGAGAAGGCCCTTTTTCGCTCCCGCCCCAATGGATGCGATCATGGCAATGGGAGTGGCCAGGGCAAAGGAGCAGGAGCAGGCTACCACCAGCACAGCCGCAGTGGCAAGCGGATCGTGGCGGATCAGGAATGTGAGGGCGGCAACCCCTGTCACCACCGGCAGGTAGTATGCGGAGAAGCGGTCCGCAATTCGCTGGACATCTGCACGGTGCGCTTCCGCCTCTTCCACCATTTTGATGATACGGCCGAAAGTGGTGTCCGGCCCTGTGTGGGTTACGCGGATGCGGAGGCTGCCCGCACAAAGGAGGGTTGCTGCGAATACCTTCGCCCCGGGCCCCATTTCGATGGGCATGGATTCGCCCGTTATGGTGGATTGATCCACAGTCCCGTGCCCTGCGAGAACCTCGCCATCAACGGGAATCTTCTCTCCGGGTCGCGCGACCACGGTCAGGCCGAGAAGCGCTTCTGAGACAGGCGCCTCTCGCTCGTCGCCGTCCACGATGATTCGGGCCAAAAGAGGGGTCATGGCCGTGAGGTTCTTGACAGCGGACCGCGCCCGTTCCAGGGTGAAACTCTCCGCATATTCACCCATTCGCATGAAGAACACCACGATTGCGGCTGTGGTCCATTCCCCTATGGCCAGGGCCGCGATGACTCCAAGGGTCATCAGGGTATGAGAAGTGATTTTTCCCCGGACAGCGGCCCGCAGTACATTTAAGAAAATGGGATAGCCCCCGGCAAGCACGATTACCAGACCCAGGAACCAGGGGACTCTGGCGCTTACAGCCTTAAAAAGCCCCAGCCATTCTCCGACAACCGCGACAAAAAGGATGGCGCCAAAGACGAGAGCAAAGAGGGTCAAAACCTGACGTGTGAACCCTCTCTGCGGATGATCGCTTTTCGGAGTGTCACAGGTGCAATTTGCGGCGCAATTCTTTGCTGCTCTCTCCACTTCTTCCCCTCCCTGGCAGCCGTCAGCCCCCCCATCAAGGGGGAGGAGTAATGGGCGGAAGGATTCAAGGCAAGTTTCGGACCTCTTGAATCCTGTTTATTTCGGCCAGATTCACCTTTACCAGAAACCATTGGGAAGGAAGCAATCCTGATCCCTTTGTGATCTTACCCGTTATGCCCTGGTATTCCTTTTCCCGGGATGCCTGGGACGCACTGGCCCAATCGGCCCCGGCCTCTTTCAGGAGACTCGCCAGGTATCCCACAGAGTCGTATCCCAAGGCGGCCCACGGGTCCGGATAGACCCTCGGGAATGTCTTCTTGTGAGCTTGGACAAAGTGCAGGGCGTCCCCTGTCGGGGTATTCGGGTCAAAGAAGCTCAATGCATAAAAGGTGGAATTCGGCGCAAGACGTGTCACTCGCAAAGTGGAATCGGTCAGCACCACCGGTGGAAAAAAGAAAAAGTTGTGCCCGGATTGAGGGGCCCTTAACAGGAAATCCTCGACATAACCCGGGTCGCCACGCACCAATTCCAGGCCGAGCTCTGCCAGGTCTTTCCGGTCGGCTACCTCTTTCATTGTCGTATGCAAGACCCCGGGATTCACTGTGGGAAAAAGATTTGGAATCCCACTGTCCTCCAGAAGACCCCTCCATTCCCGTTCATTCACCGGCTTTTCAAAAGTCGCGCCGAGGACAGCCGCGCATTGAGCCCAGGTGGACAGATGCCTGATGGAGCTCTTTCCTATTCCGATGTCGGACGAGATGGGCACAGCCTGAAGCAAGGCGCCTTCGATGCCCCCTGCTGTGTTGATCGCCTCTATTCCAAGGGCCAGACCCCTGAGCACGCTTTCCGTATTCCTGTATGGTGCGCGGCGGGTGCTTCTGAGGACTTTCAGGATGAGCTGCGGCTTCGATTGACTCGCGGCAAGGACGTTTTGCTTGTATAGAAATACTTCCCCATCGGTGGGATGATCATTTCGATATTCTTCAAGAAAGTCCAGAGCCTCATTGTATTTCCCTGCATTGTAGGAATTGATTCCCAGGACATTTTTGCCCGGCCGTGGGGGTGGGACAGGGGGCTGGTAGACCACAGGGGAAGGAGACGGCGTCTTCCCCGAGACTTCCGACTGAGTAAGCCTCAGCCACTTTGGGACCCCTGTTGCCAAGGACCAGATCGTCATGAGCAAGGCGAATGCAACGATAATCCATTTCATGACAGGGGTCGGTGGGCGACGCCTGGTCGCACCTCGCGGCAGCAGGACGGGAAAGGGTGGATGGGAGAGGGGCTGGACGGGAAGATGTGGTTGTGACGCCGGTTGTTGAGGCTGTAGGGACACGACGGCTGGCTGGGGCGCAACAGGCTGCAGGATCTGAGGTATTATCTGCGTCGTATCCCCTCTCCCCAGAAGAGCCTCCAATGCCTTCTTGAATTCCAGGGCGCTTTGAGGACGTAGGGCGGGATCAATGGAAAGAGCCCGATTCACAAGATCCTCAAGCTCCTGGGAAACAGCCGGATTCAGGTTCCGAATCCCCTGAAACTGAAAAGCAGGGTTGTTTTTCACGGGATCCGATTTCGTCAGAAGCTCGTGAAGGCACACGCC
>JACPDT010000202.1 GCA_016183865.1 Armatimonadota bacterium
CGATACCTCTGAGACCGATGTTGTCCATTGCTTTGACCTCCTCTTTGCTTGTTTCGCTTTCTCCATTTCCATGGTATCAAAAGCTTGTTACAAGAATGCGGGGTATTGTAAAGCACAGGTAAGAGATGTGTAAAGGAAGTGTAAGGAAGGGGCTAGACTGTCGGCAAAGAGAAGAAGAATCTCGTCCCTTTACCTGGAGACTCGACCGAAATCCTGCTGCCGTGGGCGCCGATAATCCCACTCGCAATGGCAAGACCCAGTCCCGAACCTGGAGGTGTTTGCGCTCTCTTGTCGAGCCGGTGAAATCGCTTGAAGACATTCTCAAGCTCATGGGCAGGTATTCCGATTCCGTCATCGGCGACGGAAAAACGCACGCTTCCTGCCTCTCTCTTGACGGAAACCCTTACATGGACCCCCTCGGAATTATGCTGGATCGCATTGTTGACAAGGTTCTGCATCACCTGCGTGATCCTTGTCTTATCTCCGAGAACTCTTAGCTCTTCATCCCTTATGTCATGATCAACGGTGATTCTCTTTTTGGCGGCCGTTGGGCTCACGGATTCAATCACTCTTTTCACCGGTTCTGAAGCCGCAAAGGGCGCCATGCTCATTTTGACGGCCCTGGCTTCGAATTTCGCCAGCTCAAGCAAATCCTCGACAAGAACGGATATCCTTTTTGTCTGGTAAAGCATTGAGCTCAAGGCTTTTTCCCGCTCTTCCTCATTCCGGATGTCCGTCACCCCATCAAGAAGCGCCTCAATATTCACCCTTATCGCGGCAAGGGGAGAATTCAACTCATGGGAGATGTCTCCCGCGAGTCTGATTCTGCCCTCGATGTTCTCTTCCAGTCTTGACGCCATGGAATCGAAGGCCCTGGCCAGATCGCCCAACTCGTCATTGCTGTTCAAACCGATTCTTGTGGAGAAATCCCCGCATGCCAGCTTCTCCGAAACCTTCCTCATCTTCAATAGGGGGCGCAAAAAATTCAGGGAGAGCAAGAACGCCGCTCCTGATGAAATGATGAGCACACAGAGGCCCCCCTGCAGAAAGGCAGCTCTCACTTCGCCCTTCTGACGCAAGGGAGGGCTGATAGGGGGAGGGGGGCCGAACAAAAGCATGATGCTCGCCGCGGCAAGGAGCATGGCGCCCATAAAGTAAAGAAACAGCTTCCATCGGATGGATCTCAGGAAGCTAAGCTTCGAAAGCATAGCCCACACTCCTCACGCCCCGGATAAACCCATTAGCGCCGGAGATCTTCTTGATCTTTTGCCTCAGATTTCCCATATGGACGTCAATCGTTCTTGTGCTCCCTCCGCAATCTTGTCCCCACACGTGCTCTATAAGCTTTTCGCGGAGGAAGATCGTGCCGGGATGTTTCATCATGAGCTCCAGAAGGGAGATCTCGGTGGGAGTCAGCTCAATGGAGTCATTTCTGAAAAAGAGCTTCCTTTTCGAGAGATCCAGGGTCAAGTAGCGGGTCTGTATTTGGTCCTCGACTTTCTTTGCGCCCACAGGCTCGGCTTTGTCATACTCGATTCTCCTGAAAAGGGACCTTACTCTTGCAACAAGCTCCCTCGGGCTGAAGGGCTTAGTCATATAATCATCGGCCCCCATCTCGAGACCCAGAATCCGGTCCACTTCATCCTTCCGGGATGTAAGAAGAATCACTGGGAAAAAGAGACTCTTCCTGATCTCCTTCAAGATATCAAGACCATCAACGCCAGGCAGCGTCATGTCTAGAACGGCAAGATCGGGGGGATTCCTCCGGATCTCTTCCAGAGCCGTATCTCCGCGATAAAAAGCCTTCACTGAGTACCCATCGTTTCTGAGATACTTTGCCGCTATGTCGGCGACCTCCGGCTCGTCCTCCACAAGATCTATCGAGATGCCCATGGCTCGCCTCTACAGCTTCGCCGTCAGGCTCTGAGGGGCGGCAGCCGATCCGCCCTGAGACGGCTGAGCCCCAAGCCCCAGCGCAGTCCCTTCCGTGCTTGTCGCCTGCGGGACGGCAGCCAGTCCGCCTGGAGACGGGTGAGCCTGTGTGTTGTGATGGCTGCCGAACTTCTTGTTATCGGCATTTATGAAATTCCTCGCCAATCGCTTTTCGATGGAAGTGGTCCCTCCATCTTTCAGGATCCCCTGGCTCATCTCCACGGCAGCGGGTGTTCCGTTCTGGCTGGATCGCGTAAGCGCGCTCTGGAAGAGGAGCTCAAAATACTTCTTCCTCTCAGGTGAAAGATTTTCCAGATACTGCCGCATCTGCTCATCAGCATCCTCAAGGCTCACTTGCTGCCCTGGATCTGTTTGTGCGCCGTTCGCCTCTGACGGGCCCCGTGATCCTTCGAGCTCCCGCAATCGTCCCTGGAGCTCATCCCGATTGGATGCTTTCGGATTGTTTTGCAGGAATTCTCTGAGATTCTGTACGTCCTTGTCCTTGTCTCCGGTCTCATTCGGCAGGAAAGCCAGTCCCTGCTTGGATCCATCAGACATTTGAATCCGAAGAACGAGCTGTCCGGGCTTGAGTTTCCCGGCCGGTGCAATATAATCAATCTTCAGGTCCTGATCGGCGCGCATCATTCCATCGGAAGGAATCTGCATCGTGTCCCCTGTCTCTGTATTCACAAGGGAGCCTGCGCCACGGATCTGGCCGATCAGCCCTCCCTGGGGCAATGAGTCGCCTGACTGGGCCAGAGGAGTGAATTCCATTTCTTTTTTCTTCTTCTTGTCATCATCTTTTCCGGTTTTTGCGGGTTTTTTCGAATCTTGAACATCCTCCTGGTCAGGGTCCTTGGATCTATCCGCTTCCTCGCCCGGTTTCCCCTCCTTCAACCCGAAGAGAAGACCGTTCAGCACTTCCGTCATATTTTCAAAAGGACCCTTCTTCCCGGTGTCCTGCCCATCTATCAACTGAACCAGTTGAGAGAATTGGACGGTGTCGCTCGCTTCCTGCGGCTTCACCTGTGGTCCTGCGGCAACGGATGAAGGGGACTCGAAAAAATCGAAATTCGGTGGGAGAACGTTTCCCAGACTCGGATCCGCGCCCCTTCCCACGGCATTGCTCAAACCAACGGGACTTATACCGCCGGCGATATCCGGTTGACTCATGGCGCCCTCCTTGAAAAACATTGAATCGTGCCATGATCATACAGGAGCCTGATGAAAGAAGAGTAAAAGATGAGGTGAACTTTGTAACAGGAAAGTAAACAATTTGTGAATAAAATGCAAACTATTCAGCCACAGATTCACACAGATGAACACAGTGTCAAAAATGAGGCTGGGTGTCAGGTTGAGTGCGAACATGGACAGGAATGCCCCGATCCTTCAGCATTTGCAGGACTCCGGGCGGGCACGCGGGAGGGACAGTAACACTCTCGATGTCCTCCAAATTGAGAGAACCTTTGATTTTCCCTTCCAGATCCGCGATCCGATATTTGCCGAGCAATGCAGGGAGCTGATCATCCGAAGCATCGCACAATTCCCGAATTACTCGGGGATCCAGGTTGCGAAGCTCCTGGATCGCAGACGTATTTTCTGAATTTCTGCGAAAGCCCCCCTTCGGAAGACTCGCGGTGCCTGACAAACCAAAAGCCGACTCCCTCCCTGATCTTGTGAACCAGGGTTGCCCTCTCCCCCTTCCTGGGCTCTGTCACCCAATGGGCGAGCCGGAGGAGGGGGGACTCACGCACATTCTCGGAACCATCACCGGCCTTGTGGAGAGCCGCCCAACCGGATGCATAAGTGGCCCATGACCGGTTGCGCCAGGCTTCGGGACGTATTTTCACCTCCGCCTTTCCGTAGAGGGAATCCCCATCGCCGAAACCGATGGTTCCAAAGGTGTACTCATAAGCACCGTACATCTTATCCTCGACCCCTGGGGTGATCGGCAGAACGTCGGCATTCTTGAATCTGGCGACCTGGCCGGTGGACAGAAGGGCGCCGTCTTCCAACCCCCAGGCCAGGCGACCGGTTGTCATGCGGAACGTATAGGTCGGCGTGAGGCGGCACAATCTCTCAAAAAGGGTCCTCTCTTCAGATGTCATGTCAACCATTTCAGCCATCTCCCGCTCCATGTTCTCCCCCGACATTTCCGCCAGGGATTTGCCTGTATGGGACTCGATAGCGTCTCCATATGGAGGTTTCCCCAGTGTCAGGTAGTTGAATAGGGCCTCGGCATACATTTTCTTAGCCGGCCCTACTTTAAGCGGATCCTGGCCATGTCGCCAGGCAGCGAGGCCGGCGCCGGGATTTACGGGGCGCTCCACCGGAAAATCGGACACCAACACACCCACACCCAGGTGCACATTGCGGCCCGCCAGGGCCTCGGCAAGAAAGCCCATCTCCATATCCACCGTCGTCACCTGTCGCTTTGCAAGCCCGCTCAAGTATCCCGGTGTCTCAACCAGGGGAGAGACAACACTTTCATGAGCCGTGCTCTCCGCCCCGTCAGACAGGACATTCGAAACCTCCACGCCCGATGGTCCCACAATTCGCTTTGGAAACACGAACTGGAGGGGATCTCTCACGTGGATGGAACCGCCCGATCCGCCCATAAACACGTGGCTCACCTCAGGGTGCTCGGGAAGCAACCGCCGAAGGTTCTCGCCCAGGATCTCTCCGTACCAGGAATCCTTGCTTCGCAGGACAGCCACTCGTTTCCCGCCCGGCAGGGCGTAAATGTCCGAAGACCAGCGGGCGCCCGGGCTTTCGATGGAAGAACAGTGGTACGGCTTCCAGCTCTCTTTCAGCGCATAATCATAACCGAAGACCAGGACATTGACCGGGCCCATCTCGGGCCCTTTTTCGCGAAAAAAGGCCCTCAAAGAACCATAATGGGTCTCATGCGTGGATTCCGACTCAAGCACGGAGATCTGTGGGGCCTGTTGCTGGTCGTAAAGTCTCTTTTTGACCAGAAGCTCAAAGTGTCTCATGAGTATCTTACCGAGGAAAGCACTGAAGAGAAGCGTGCGGGATCCGTCGCCATGAGTGATCCGGTGAATTTCCTTGGACCAGGAGCTGAGAGGAAGATTGAATGCCTCAATTTTTTCGATATCCGGCAAATCCCCAAGTGACTTCTCCCAGGAAAGATTGGAGAAACGAGTGCGGTCCCCCTCCTCCAGGCTGTCCAGGAGAGTCACGACCGGACCAAGTCTGCTTTCTGCATAGGAAGATGCGCCCCGCCACCGCAGTTGATCCACCTGAACAGCCTCCGCCTCAGGGCTGAAACAGGCCTCAAGACGTGTATCCGGGGGCGGGGCGGAGCGTGTCTGAGGATGTGAGAGCAGCGAGACCAGGGGTCGGTTGTCCAGATCCAGGTAATTCGGCACCCCGTCCATCGCCCGTCTGATCAGAAGATCATCGGTGCTCGAAAGTGCCGGAGTCCTGGCTAACCCATTGACGATGGCCTTGTATAGATCCAATGGTGAAGAGCCCTGGCGGCAGGAACCGGCATTATAAAGAGGGTAATAGTCCCTTTTCTCTTCCCGGCGCATCTGATTCGCCAATTCCCAGCCCCTCGGAGTACGGCGAAGCTCGAAGAGAAATGCGTCCAGAATCGCTCGACTGCACGCGGCGAGAGTTGCCCCGATCGGGCCGCCTATGGGCGGGCATAGAGAGACTTGAGTCAAGGCGCCGGGAAAGTCTGATGCAGCGCGGGCGCTGCCGGGTGGATCAGTCCGGTTTACGGGGGGTTGATTTTCTTCTCCACAATAGACGTCCTGACCGCCGGCGTTTGAATCAGTGCGACAAGCACCGATTTTTCCCGCGACCTTCTCTATTTCGGGAAGATGACCGGAAATTGTGTTGTTTCTTGCCGGTACAAGCATGATATCAACTCAAATCTGATTTTGGCGTTTCTCCTCTGTTCTCCCCCACTTTGTCATTATGATTATAAGCGAAGAAGGAGACAAATGGAAGGCGCCCGATTTGAGCAGAATGTAAACTTCTCGCGTAGCCGTTAGCCCTTCGAAATCCGCGGGCCTCACCAGGGCGATGCAAGGGTGGTCGGTGTCCAGGTACTTTTCTGCGGCGGTCTTCACCTGACGGGCATTCACTTCTTTCACCCGGGCGGCGTAGAGCCCTTCAAAATTGTAACATTGCGTCAATACGGACTCCCTTGGTGTCAGAGCGTGGTTATCACGGGGTCATGAAACGGCCGGACTGAGACCGGATAATTGAACTACAATGTCCTGCAATGCAGATTCCGGTCTTGAGCTATTGGGCAGGCCGCCCACCAGGACAAGAAGGGGATGTTCAGAACGTGTTAACAACTTGAGGCCCTTTGCGAGCAAGAAATCATGCATTTGTGGTCAGAGTGTAAACCCTGGACGTGATTCCAGGTAAAGCAGATTCGTCGGGGGAGGGGGTGCTGAATGGGTAGTGCGTCTCCAATCAAAAAAATCTCTGGGAACTGGCAGAATGAAGGGAAATCACCTGTCCCTTCGCCCGGGACTGTTTCCACCCCTGCGGGAGGGATCCCCTCTCGGGCCGATTTTGCAGGAGGCGAATCACTTGTCGTTTCACCACTTGGGCAAAAAGCGGGTGGGGGAGCAGCCACTTATGATGTGGCGGGAGACATTTATCTAAAAAGCCTGCCTCCCGAAACCTTTCAAAATTCAGAAAAGGCCAGGAGCGCCCTTCTCGATTCGAATATCCCCGAAAGCCGACGTAAGCTCCTTTCAAACGCCTTGCGCTCCATCCCGGGGGACCATCTGACCATGTTGAACATGGATGGCGTCAGCATCAAGGTTGAGGACAAAGGAAAACACTATGCCCATTACAGGAAAAAGGACTCCTCAATCTATGTCAGTGAGCCGATGATGAGAGATCTGGAAGATCCCGCCAGGCGCCAGTATGCAGAAGGGGCACTGCGACACGAGGTCGGCCACGCTCTTGTTGACTCAACCATACTCAGGGAAGGTGCGCATGCTTCAGCCTTTGTCGAGTATCTTGACAGAGACTCTGTTGTTGACCCCGCGAACGGAGAGCCGACTGCCCGGCGTCGCGGGACCGTAGAGCAAACGACAAGAAGAAATAAGGGGGCTCTCAAGGTAAATGATGAGCAGGAAGAGAAGCTCACGGATACCTATGGCGATCTCTTCAGTCCTTACCCGGAAGAGAGAAATCGCTTGGGCAAGAATCACTCTGAAGAGGTCCGACTGTGGGCCCAGAGTCTTCATCGCGTGTCGGCGGCAGGAAAGAAAACGCCGATCACTTCCATTGTCAAGGATTACAAAGAAAATCCTCATTACCAGGTCACAATTGCACGGTGGGCGCCGCCTCCCCCCAAATCCTCGTTGTACGGCATGTTGGAAAAATTATACGCTGCTGTTGAAGAACGATACAAGCAGATACATCAGTATTATCAGAATTATGCGCAGTCGGCGGACCTCGACGATGACCCCTGGGGGCATTGGCGTTAGGATGGGGGCGGCTCTCCCTGGAGAAGATTCTCATTTTGCAGAAGGACAATTCCATTACGCTTAGAAAACATCTCTACTAACTCTGTGGGGGCTAAAGAATGAGACTCAGGATTGCTTTTCTCAACCTGACAGCTTGTTCACTATTCCTTCTTATGGGCTGCTCCCCCGGAGGAGGAGGCGGCAGTGTTCCCCTTGGAATCGGCCTGCCTGGAAGTCAGCGATCAGGGGCCGTTAAGCTTCAGATTCGTTGGCCGACGGCGAAACACGGAGGAAAGCTGATTCCGGCGACAGCCGACACGTTTCAAGTGATCGTAGCAGGCGAGGGTCTGGCTTCCCCCCTCACGACTTCCGGTTCCAGATCCCAGGTTCAAAACGGCCAACTGACGCTGACACTCACCGAAGTGCCGATCGGGAGCAAGACCGTTGAGGTGAAAGCGTTCAATTCAAGCAACGGTCTGGTCGCCCACCGGTTAACGACGGCTGCTGTACTGGAAGGACAGACGACAACCGTCACTTCCGATCTCGGGATGACGATTTTGGAGGGTTTATTTCTGCCTGCGAGCTTCTCCCTCAACAAGGATGAGACGATCCTGTGGGTGAACAGCGGCGTTCTGAATCACAGTGTGAAAGCAGACAACGGCTTGTTCGATTCGGGCACACTGGCGCCGGGGGCGACGTTTTCATGGACTGCGACAACACCCGGTGTGATCGCTCTTCACTGCGCGATTCATCCAAACGAAACAGGGACTCTGAATGTCTCCTTTCCTGCGCCGGTTGTCACGAATCTTTCTCTCGCAATCGGGGAAATCGGCTCATCGGTCACAATCAGTGGAGCCAACTTCGGCGCCAGTCAAGGAACCGGTACGATCCGCTTCAATGGGACCACAGCCTCAGTGAGTTCCTGGAGCAACACCCAGATCGTGTGCAATGTCCCGCCCGGAGCGACAACCGGGCCTGTCACCGTGACTGTGAACAGCCAGTCGAGCAATGCGGACAAAATCTATACGGTCCTGCCGCCGTTCGGATACAATGCTGCGGTCAATTACGTCACAGTGGGGACGACTCCCATTTCAGTGGCTGTGGGTGACCTCAATGGCGACGGAAAACCTGATCTGGTTTTCGCAAATTGGGGCTCCAACAATGTTTCCGTGCTTCTCGGAAACGGAGATGGAACATTCCAGCCCAGATTTGATTATGGCACAGGGCCTGATCCCTGGTCACTGGCTATAGGTGACCTGAATGGCGACGGAAAACTTGATTTAGCTACCGCGAATTATGGCCCCGGCACTGTCTCCGTGCTTCTCGGAAACGGAAATGGAACATTCCAGGCGCCAGTCAATTACGACACAGGGACGAATTCCTCGTCAGTGGTTATCGGGGACTTCAACGGAGATGGAAGACTTGACATGGCCGTCGCCAACGCAGGTGCTACCACCATATCCATACTCCTTCACTGGTGAAGATATGAGCCGCCTGTGGATGTGGACCGATCTTCCGGCAAATGTCCCGAAGGCTTCATCAAAAACAGCTATGGCCCGATCTGCCTCGATATCACCCACTACAGCAATCACCAGACTGCGAGCCGGCCGGAAACCCGCACCTGAGCAGCCTCACTGAGAAGTCTCAGGACATCGTCGCAGCAGTGGGCAAAATCGTGATGATGTGACCAGCCATCTTTCCTCCTCCCCCATCAATGGCAGGAAAGCATCCCCGATTGGAGGGAAGGTTCAGGGCGAAATTCCCCGATTCTCCATCCCGAAATTGGATCCCAGATGGGACTTGATTGTCACTTCTACCTTTGAGAGAATCTAGCGAGGTTGATTTGTCTCAACAAGCAAGAATCCAGTGGGGGGGGTAACAATGATTGGGAGCATCGGTCAGAACACAATAGCAGGAAACTTTTCAGGGGCGCGCAACAAGACGCTTTTCGAGGCGGCCTTGGACGGAAAAGGCTCCTACGATATGGGCGATAGGGCGAGCTTCAAGCTGGCAACCACCGCCATCGGCGCGGTCGTGGGCACTGCCCTGGGCGCAGGCGCCGGCGCGGGGCTTGCCGCCCTGGCGCCGAAATTTTCCGATTACGCGGCGACGGAGCTGACGATGGCGATGAGTTCTGCGGGCGCCGTCATCGGAGGGATAGGACTGACTGCGCTCGTCTGGGCGGCGGCCTCATACAACGATCTGGATCCGGGCCTCGGTTCGGTACTTTGCGCCTTTCCCGGCGGCATAGTCGGGGCTGTGTTTGGAGGTGCGGCAGGTGCGCTGGCGCCCTCTTTCGGTGGCGGAATAGCAGGCGCAGCAGCGGGAGGCGCGATTATTGGAGCCATTCTGGGCGCCTTCGCGGGCTTGAGTGCCAGGTACGACTAATATCGCCGCCTGCAATCTCGCTAGAATGCCTTCTTCGTGTCCAGCAGAATCGTAATAGGTCCGTCATTTTCGATGGAAACGGCCATCATGGCCTGGAAAATGCCGCTTTTCACGGGAACGGAGAATCCGTACAGGGTCTCTTTGAACCTTTCGTAAAGCTCATTGGCGAGCTCAGGAGGGGCGGCATCGGAGATGAGGGCTTTTTCCCTTCGCGCCCAGGCTCTGCAGTTTCTCGCCACAATCTTCTCGTCGTAAACGGTGGCCATCATGTCTCCCAAAAGACCGGGGCGGTCCGGGCTGCTTGATCTAATTCAGGTCCATTGACTTCTTTTTCCAGGGTCTGTATAATAAAACCAACTTGGAGAGGGGGCCTGAAGATTCTCGACTTGGGGACAGGATTCCTTCATGACTGAAGCAGAAATCCTAAAGCGAATTCAACTTGGAGAGGATGCACGCACAGAGTTCAAAGATGAGCAGGTTCATCCGGATGATCTGGCGGCGGCTATTCTAGAGTTTCGCCATTTCTGAGTTGATTTCTTTGAAATAGGATCGTCCCACCTGCCGATGGATAGGGTAGAAACAAAAATACCTGAACCAAAGGAGGCGGGACTTGATTTCTTTTCTTCCACCCTCGTTCATTTCCCTTT
>JACPDT010000203.1 GCA_016183865.1 Armatimonadota bacterium
TTCTACGGCAAGGGTGGATTCCCTGTCCCCTCCTTTGGTGATTCTTTCTGCCAAGCATCTTTCAAGATTCCTGCCGACCAGATCGCGGTTCTCGCCCAAAGCCAAGGACAGGAGCAAATCTTGCATCAACTCTCGCGGTCCCACTTCTCCCCTAAGGAAACGTCGTTTGACTTCGACTCGCGACGCATCGGAAGAGCTCCAGCCAATGCAGCTATTGATACAAGTTTCAACTATCTGCCGGAGAACCGGCGGGCTGGGGACCAGGAATTCCAGGCAACGGGCAGCAAAGGAAAGGATGTTAAACTTCTGACATTGATCTCGCGTGTTTGCTTCTGACAGGAAAAGCCTGAGCAGGTTATCTCCTGCGCCTTCGATATTCTTGTTCTGGAGTTGGAACGCTATTTGAGCCACTACATCCCTAGCCCTCTCCAAGAGTCGGGGAAGCAACGCGCCTTTCAATTCTTTTGGCGTGCGATGGGTTCGAACCAGGTGGTGTGCAGTGAAATACTCCAGGAAGGTGCGGTGGGTAAATTGAAAAATTCTTTCGCCTTCGGCCGTAGTACCCATGTCAGTAAAAACCCAGGCGCGGCCTGCACAGAACTCGATGAATTCTTTGGCCGCTTTTTCAGCTTCCGGTCTGTCTTCGAAACGATATTTCAAGAGGTAATCTGCCGTCAACCGAACAAGGTCCCTCTCGGTTACACCGGTCTGCAGTTCCGGGTGTGTAAAAATCGAAAGCGCAAGATACGCAACAGCGAAGTACAAGTGTGCCTCGAATGGGATTGTGACCTGAATGCCGCGACTCTTGTCCCACTTCACAAATAGCATCTCAGAGCACTTCTCATAGATTTCAGGACGGTTTCTGCGAATATATCCCTCCCTCTGTGCTAAGATAGAGATTGCACATAAGGGCCAACATAAGTGGATTGGCACGGAGGTCTCCGGCGATTTTGCTCTCGTCGAGAAAACAGGAGGCTTTTTCCTTGTGTTCATCGGTACTCCGCTCGCTGTCCGCTTCAAACCAATTAACTACATACTGTCCTATTCGCATCTCATCAAAAGGCGCCAGGCGATACAATTCAAATCGCTCTTGATCGAGCGGGGTTTGGCCATACCCTATTTTCCTTGAAGTTACCAGCACAGGGGTGGATGGGTAAAGGTTGCAAAAAGATTCAATGTCGTCCCTTATTTCTTGCCTATAGCTCGTATCCGTGAGCTCATCCAGCCCATCAAAGATCAAGAGAACCCTGCCGTTCAGGAGAAGGTATTCAAGACTTCCCTGAGGGGGCTTCACATTATATTTGGATTCTGCCGTTATTTCAATAAACTTCAGGATTGAACAAGGTTGCGAGATTTTGAAGGCGCCGTATTCGCGGAGAACTACTAGGATGGGAGTCATCTCTCGCCCAAGGACAAATTTTTCTTGATATCGTGTAGCGAGTCTATGGCAGAGAAATTCTGCAAGCGTTGATTTTCCAGATCCAGGATCGCCCAAAACCACTGCGCGATAGAGATCTCTCACAAAACTTTCCAAGCAACAATGGGCAATTTTCCCCTTGGCTTTCTCTATTTCGCAAAGTTCCGGAGAGACATAGAATGACTCGATAGGGAGTCTTACGGCTTCGTGGAAGAAAGGCGGCTCAATGGATCTGTGGCGATAGCCGACCTGATTTCGGTAGCGAATCTCAAAATCGAGAATGACGGGGATGTTTGGTTTCGTGGAGGCAGTTAGAAAGTCCAGATTCTTCTTGATTACGGCAATTGAATCAAGAACAATGTGGTGTCGTGCCGCACTTTTGGCTTCGTGAGCAGAGAGAATATTTGCTTGAATAGCGGACTGAAGAGCGAAATCACAACTCTCAAGAAGGGCGTCAAAAAGGTGATCCGACACCTCTTTGGTTTCCTGTTCTGACTTGCCCACATATAGAGCGAGGGAAGTGCGAAATTCTTGGCGAATGTCTTCCGTCGTTCATGACTCAAGTTCAAGGAATCGGCTGGAGTAAATCTGGAGGACCTACTGTTGACTTCCGGTGAAACAAGAAAAGCTCGAATCTTCGGCGCATCTTCTCCGAACTCCACCAGCGTTGTGATTGAGGCTGCAGCCTTTTGCAGAAATCCCGTCAAGTCTAGCGTCTGGCAAAGGTGTTCCAGACGTCGTTTCCTGGCGAGATACTCATCCCCGTGCCTGTAAAGCTTTTGGCCAAGCAAGGTAAGTCCATTTGCAACCATGCTATAAAGTATTGCTTCCATTTTGGCGGTACCCCACATAGTAAGAACGTCTCGTTCGAGTCAGTGCCATTTTTCTCGACTTTGCCGCAAGTTCCTGTCGTTGACTACGGATTGTTCCTGTGGTACACTGAGAAGTGACAGTTCAGGCGTGCGAATTTAACTGTTGCAGGACAGGAATTGGCGAAACTTGCGCTCCCAGGGAGTTTCTTGCCTCCAGGTTGCTCCTTCTGCTGGCGACAAGAGATAAGAACCATGGAACGGAAGCATTATTCGGGAAGGAGTGCGAGATCAAGTCAGTAGTTGGTTGAGGTGACCATGGCTGCGACGCCGACGCTTTATCTTGAATCGAGCATTGTGAGCTATCTGGCTGCCCACCCAAGCAGGGATCTGATTGTGGCTGCGCATCAGCAAGTTACTAAAGAATGGTGGGACCAGGCACGGGAAAGATTTGTCGTCTATACGTCGGAAGCAGTGGTTGACGAGATAACCGCAGGTGACCCGGATGCTGCCGCTCGCCGGGTGAGTTTTATTACAGGCATTCCTTCTCTCGCATTAACCAATGAGGTGAAAGTGCTTGCCAGGGCATACCAGGAAAAATTGGGACTGCCGAGCAAAGCATTCCTTGATTCGGTTCATCTGGCTTATGCAGTGGCCTATCAAATGGATTACTTGCTCACCTGGAACTGTGCTCACTTGGCGAACGGCATTGTTATCAGTCGGCTCCAGATCATAAATAGGGCGGAGGGGCGAAATACACCGGTGATCGTCACCCCCGAAGAACTGCTGGAATTACCGGAGGGTGATTACGATGTGGAAAGATCCGATCGTTGAGGAGATTCACAAAGTGCGAGAGGAGATCGCAAGAGAATGCGGCTATGACCCCGAGAAGATATTTAAGCGCATTCAGGCACTGGAGAAGAAAAATTCAGGGCGCATTGCTCACAAGGAAGATCTTCGCAATGCCGGATAGGGCGCCTGAACGGAAAAGCGTAGATCACTGCACTCTGATCACGAGCAGCGTGAAATCGTCTTCCAGAAACTGTCTTCTGGTGAATCTCTGGACTCCATTATAGATCTTGTTGGCTAAGGCTTTCACGGGAAGATCAGCCCCCTCTCCAACGACCTCCCTTAAGCGACGGATGCCGAAGATCTCGCCATCCTTGTTTCTAGCCTCCGACAAGCCGTCAGTGTACAGTATCAGGAGGTCCCCTTTCTCCAGCTTTACGCTTTTTTCGAATATCGTGCTTCGTCTGAGACGCCGAGCACCATGCCATCGGTGTGCAATGAGGACAATTTTCCCTGTCGCGATCTGAATAGAAGAGCCGGATCGTGTCCGGCGTTGCTGAATATGAGCTCCATATTGTTAAGATCCACGATCAAATAGAGCATGGCAATAAATTTCTCAGGAGGCGTTTCGGGGATGTAGGGGATGTAAATGATCCTGATATAATGATCCACATGAGGTAGTTTTGATCCTCGAAAATTGATCCACCCTGAGAATCAGCTTCGTTCACCTGGAGAATCCTTTGTGGGGAAGATTCAAGTGAGCGGAGGGAAGAAGGTGATAAGTGTGGTGGATTATGTCGACGTTCGTTGTGGCCATTATGTGGAGAAGAAATCAGTTCGGCGGCTCGCACGAGAGACGCAGGCGAAAACCTGGATACTCTCGGCGGCGAAAGCGACAAAAGGGGGGACATAGGGAGGCAACCCGAGAAATTCTTCTAACGGATTTCTAACGGACCACCCCGAATTATCAACAACTGATAAGAAATAATACGAAAACAATAATGCCTTAAAGCCTTACTGTGATTAACTGAAATGAACTTTCAGCAACTACCAGGAAGGGGCTGAATCTAACTGTCACGCAGGAGATCGAGGGTTCGAATCCCTTCGGCCCCGCCAGTAGTTTCGCAAAGCCTCAATACCGGATGCCCGCGGAAGCGAAATGCCGCGCCTGGAGCCGACGAGTAGGATGGCGAGGAGGCGGAAGGTCGAATCCCTTCGGCCCCGCCAGTAGTTTCGCAAAGCCTCAATACCGCCTGCGGGCAGAAGACCTGGCTTTCCAGCCACCTGGATTCGAACGGGCAGTGAGCGCCGACCGAACAGGGAGGAAGAGCGGGCAGGGATGCCCGCGGAAGCGAAATGCCGCGCCTGGAGCCGACGAGTAGGATGGCGAGGAGGCGGAAGGTCGAATCCCTTCGACCCCGCCAGTAGTTTCGCAGAGCCGTCATTTTACCCTCAATTTCCATGCAGGTTTGTTAATCTTCTCGTGCCTTATTTTTGACAGCGACTCTGTCGCCTGGCCAGAAACCGCTACATTTTAACGTTTTTGAGTCACCAAGGGGGAATTGTTAAATTCCTGTGATGGCGCCATTCCTATCTTTACGTTGGCTATAGGGTCGTGAAAAGGAAGCTGAACCCCTGCGCCGGAGAAGACAGGTGGGTGAGGAATTTGAGGACTGGGTGAGAGGATGAGATGGGCGTCCCAAACATCTTGAGAGGAGGCGTTCTTATGTCAGGATTGTTGGATCAGATCATCAAGCCTGTTGGTGGCACGAACCCCCCCGGTGGGGCCTCGGGCACAAACCCTTCAACCGGTCCGCCACACAGCCCGATTCATCCCGATGTTCTTCATGGCCTTGTTCGCCCGCCGGGTAGCGGAATTTTGCAGCAGGAGCCGGACAAGGCGAAGATCTCCGACATCGGCAAGTTATTCCTGAATCCCCAAGAAAATGTTCTCGGAGAGATCTGGACAGCGCCGTGAGAGAGGATGAGATGGCGGCAGGGGCGAAAAATCTTTCGCCCCTGCCGAAATTCTGCGGGGTCCTGCACTTTACGGCTGTAAGGATCGCCACGGCGATTCAGATTTTCCGACCGACAATGACCGCTTCGTTCCCATCGGCAAAGAGGCGGACATCGGTTTCCATTCCAACGCGGTGGAACTCCGCTTCGATCTCCTCGGCCCGAAGGAAGCGGTTCCCCTGTATGTATTCCGCCAGATTCTGGAAGGCCATGGACAGTCTTCCCGGGTTGCGCAATTCGGAGCGGTTTTTGGGCCAGTTCGGCTCCCAAATCACCGCGGAACCGCCGCTTCTCAAGCTCTTCTTGAAGCTCTGAAACACCGCTTCCCGCTCATCCCACACATGATGGAGCGCTCGATTCATGGCTATCAAATCTGAAGGCTTGTTCAATGTTCGCTGGTGGATATCGTCCACCCTGAATGTGAGCCGATCGGCGAGACCCTCCCTTTGCGCGAGCTTCCTTGCCTGGCTTATGTTCTCCTCAATGGCGTCAATGCCGATTCCGCGTGTACGTGGAAACAGGGCCGCGATCTTTCGCAAATACCAGCCGTTTCCGCAGCCGAGGTCAACCACAAGACCGCCCTTCTTGTCCGTTTCTTTGTACACGGGCAAATCGAGGAGGATCTGCTCCTCAAAAAACCTGCCATACATGGCTTCCAGCATGGGACCAAAAAGAGGAAGGATGCTCTTACTCTCTGCCAGGATTTTCTCCCCAGGACGTTCCCCTGTCTTCATGAACGTGGCAGCCATCTCGGCGATCCTTGCAGAAAGGACGGACTGCACGGCAAATGGCATGACCGTATTCGGAGTCTCGGGAACAAAGGCACGGCCGAGGTCGGACAGGCTCAATTCTCCGTTATTCTCGTCCAGGAGGCCAAAGGCGAAGGCCGCGTCGCACCAGCGATGCACATACCCGAAGTGTAGGGTCGAGGACTGGCGCGGTAACAGGTCAGCCTCCGGATATCTCGGCGCACGCGCCTACTGTAATCTATGGCTTCTGTCCCGTCTCCAGCC
>JACPDT010000026.1 GCA_016183865.1 Armatimonadota bacterium
TCCCTCTAATCCCTCCCCCTTGAGGGGATCTTCCCTCTAATCCCTCCCCCTTGAGGGGACCTTCCCTCTAATCCCTCCCCCTTGAGGGGGAGGTCAGGTGGGGGGTGAACAGTTACCGAAAAACTTGCTTACATTTTATCGTGTAATACATTTTCTGTCAAGAAAAAAAATGAAAGAAGCAAAAACAGAACGCCCCCTTGACTAAGGATTGAAGGATTGACAAGGTCATCCGACTTTGGTAAAATGACTTTAGTGGTGATCATCTATGGAAAGTAAAATGACTATAGCAGAAGTGAAAAAGAAATTCACCCAGACCATCAGGGACCTTAAAGATCCGGTAACAGTCACCAGGCGCAGCAAGCCGGTTGCCGTTATTCTGTCAATGGATGAATATGAAAAACTCCTCTGGCGGGCAAGCTTCGAAAGTATCATGTCCTATAAACAACAACTCTCAAGGAGTGGGGTGACCGCCGAAAAGGCACACGGATGGGCGAAGGCGGAGCTGGAAGGAAGATAGACCACCTTGTCATGGACGCAAGTGTTGCCTTGAAATGGCTTCTTCCCGCAGAACAGGGGGAAGCCCAAGCCATTCAAATCCTCCAGGGACTTTGCGACAAGAAGCTTACTTTGTCCGCGCCGACCCTCCTGATATACGAATTGCTCAACGGGCTGCTTATGGCCGTTCGGAGGGGAAGAGCGACAAGCGATATAGTTCTCCCTGCCTCACAGCAGTTTCTCAAGCTGCCGATCCTGTACGATACCTCCATAAAATCGGGCGATTCCACGCTCGCCCTGGCCATCCGGACAGGGCTGTCTGTGTACGACTCAGCCTACCTGGAGCTGGCAAGTCGAATCCAAAGGCCCCTGGTCACTTCCGACAGAGATCTCTTCATCAAGGGTCGAAAGTTCGGCTGTCCCGTGATCTGGATCGAGGATCTGAGACTGTGTTAGAGCATCAGGAGGGACTGCCCGGCTTCAGGCCGCCTGAGCCATGGGAGAAATAAGATTCTCTTTTGGAAGCGTCTCTTGCCCGGTTGCTGAGCACTCTTGGGCCGCTAGGCCGCAACCCTCAACCCATTTACGTAACGGGCGATCTGGGGGTGTATGGGGCTCACTCCCATCTCCCACACCAGGTCCCCTGGCGCAGAGCCGGTGACCCGAATATAGCCTTTGTGGATAGCTCGCTGGTGGCAGCTTATGCAAACGGTTGTCTCATTCTCAGGCTCATCTGTTCCGCCTTGAGAGCGGAACGTGATGTGGTGCACATGGAGGTTCCATCTGCTTCCACAGCCAGGCACGGTGCAGCGCCATCCGTCACGCTAAGATGAATCCTGGGGGCAAATACGTGCGTTTCCGGCGATTCCCGCACCAGACAGGGACAAACACAGTGTCAATGGATCGGCAAAAAAAAATCTCGTAACCGTTCAGGGGGGTCAGGGACCAGGGATCGGGGAGCGTGGAAGAAGAGGGTATTTGTCTTGCCTGTCAGCCGTTCTCCTGTTATAATGAAATGGAATGTTACTATCTGTTGCTTTCGTTCTCATATACTGGTTATTGTGCTTCGTGCGGGAAAGAAGACTGCAGGTGGTTCTGTATGTCCTTCTCGGGTTGCTGGCCTCTGTGGCAATCCTGTATTCGAACCTGCTGGGCGCCATGCTCCTACTCCTTATTCAGATAGGGGTCATCGGCAGGGTTATTCAGTTGTTGAGAAAGGCTTGATTATACTGTAAGGATTGGTCCAAGGAAACTTTTTGGGCATTTCAGTGATTCCGCTTAACGGAATTCATCACCCCTGGTATAATGAAGCCATGGTCAGTAAGGAAATCAAGCTGGGGAAGCGCAATCAGGTCACCATTCCTCGGGATTTCATCCCGGAGGGTGCGCGCGAATTCCAGTGTGTGAAACAAGTGGACGGAACCCTTCTCCTGATCCCGGAGATCCGAATCCCCGCAACCCAGGACTACTTCTGGACAAGGCGCTGGCAGGAGGGGGAACGGGAAGCATCTGAAGATATTCGTTCCGGACGGATTCGTAAACAAGCGTCCGCCGACGCCCTCCTCGCCCGCCTCGATCGAAAACGCAAGAAGTGACCGTGCGCTATACGCTGGTCACCACAAGGCGATTCGAAGGGCAGGCGCTCCGGCTTCCCAGTGCGGTATTCGCGCAGCTCCGGAGGCGTCTCCTCGCTCTGGAGGGAGACCCCCGCCACCCCTCTCTCAAGACTCATGAGGTGAAACACGCTGTCGGGGATTTTGGAGGGAAGGTCTTCGAGGGGTAAGTTAACGAGAAATACCGATTCACCTGGGAGTATGGCGCCTCGTCCGAGATCGTTCTCAGGAATGTAGACAACCACGACACGTGCTTGAAACGGCCGTGATGGGGCCACTCCCACCCATTCCGCGCAGCAGGTTGCTATAGTCGTACTCAAAAGTATCGCCAAGTACGTGACCGTTGCTGCGGGGTCCTGCCGCCTGCGCCAGCCCACGGTGCTCGCAAACTCCCATCCCCCAGCGTGGGTCGCAGTTTGCTCCGCGCCTTAGGGCGCCCAGGCTCCGGCGTCACCCCTCCGCAACTGGACTTGGCGATGATGGCGAAACTTCTAAGGATGACTACAAATTCTGTGAGATTCTCAATTCGCACCCCCCTGGGCAGGCCCCATGCAGGTGGGGAGGGAAAAAGGAAGTTTCTGTGGAAAAGACTTGTTTCAAAACCGGCAAAGGTGATTAAGACATGATGCGAAACAAATTTCGAAGTCCTGGTACTGGTTTCAGCCTGAGGAGGGCGGCCCGGCGCGCCGTGGCCCTCACGCTGATGGCACTGTTCATCTCGGCTCAAGGGACGGTGGGCGCCCTCCCGGGAAAGAATCCGGGCCCGATTCTGAAAGAGCGGCCGACAACCGGAACGATTCTCGCCCTCTATAAGTCTACAGAGAATGACACCCCCCAGACCTCTCTGGCCGGGCGGTATGCGGAAGCCCCCCTTCGGGATCTTGGTTATGATGTGGTTTACTGGGATATCGCGAAAAGCTTTCCTGATGAGAGCGTATTACAGAAGTGCAAGGGCATCCTGACCTGGTACAGGACTGCCATCATGCCCAGGTCCCTTGAGTATGTGCGATGGCTCACAAAGCAGATCAAGGCAGGGAAAAAGGTCGTCGTCCTGGGAAACTTCGGGGCCCACTCCGATGACGGCAAGACCTGGCTTACCAATGAGGACCTCAATGAGTTCTTCTATTACCTTGGAGTCGAGTACAAGGCCGCCTATACAGGGAAGACCGAGATTCTGGAAGTGGAGAAAAAGGACCCCTCCGTGGTGGAAGCTGAAATTCCCCTGAAGCCGGAAGAGCTTGTGTATTATCTCCTGTTCCGCTCCTCGAACCCGGAGAACAAGCCTTATCTTGTGCTCAAAAGAAAAGACTTGCCTGAAGGAAGCAGTGCCATGATCCTCCGCACCCCTTTTGGGGGAATGGCGCAGGAGCACTATCTCTACAAGGCCCTTCCGGAGAACAAGGTAGCCTGGAGGCTTTCCAGGAAAGACTTCTTCAAGGAATGTTTCACTTATGCACCGAAAATCGCCGTCCTTCCCCAGAAAAAAATCCTCGGCCTTTACAAGAGCAGTGAAGGTGTTGATGAAAGAAGCAATGACATAAGACGCTTCGCTTTTCAGCCCCTCCATGACCTGGGATATGAGATCCAGCTTCAAGATATTGACAAGGGTCTCCCATCCGAGGAGGAAACGGGCAAAGTATCTGCTGTCATGACATGGTTTCGTGGGGCCACCATGACCAATGCCCCCGACTATTATGACTGGCTCATCCGTCAGATCAAGAATGGGAAGAAAATCATAATCCTCAGCAATTTCGGGGCTTTTCAGGATCGTGTCGAATACAAGGGTCTTACCCTGACCCGCTGGGCTTCCAAAGAGGAATACAATGATTTCCTGTCCCCCTTCGGCCTGGAATTCGAGGGTCAGTGGACGAACAAGAGAGAGCTTCTCAAGGTGATTCACAAAGACCCGGCCATGGTGGAATACCAGATACCCCTGAAAGATGAAGATGTGAAACACTTCTTTTTGCTGCGCTCCTCAAGCAAAGAAACTACCCCCTACCTGCTTGTGGAAAAAACGGACACAGGCGGAAAAAGCAATATCATCGCAAAAACCCCGGGCGGCGGTTTCGCCCTGGAGAGCTATCTCTACACACAGGATCCCAAGACATGGCAGATGTATTGGAGACTGAACCTGCCGCGGTTTCTTTCGGAATGCCTCTCCTACCAGGCTGCTCCAAGGGTGGTGGAGCTTCTTCCCCCTGATCCCACACTCATGGAGATCCCCAGAGAAGCCGAAAGCCACTTGAAGAGATTCCCTGGTTTCACAAAAAGCGACATCCCCGACGGAAAAAAGGAATACAAGGCCCGGGTCCTGGCCCTTTTCAAGAGCAGCGAAAAACGGTTCGAGGATGTGAACCCGATACACAGCCGCTTGGAGGTGATTCTGAACCATCTCGGGTTGCGGATCCGCCATCATGACATAGAGTCAGGGCTTCCTGATGATGCGTTCATGGAAGATTATATCGGAATCTTATCATGGGATGAATCCCCCCTCATAACAGATCCGGAAGCTTATTGCAACTGGCTCATTCACCAGATGGAAAAAGGGAAAAAAGTGGTTATCCTGGGAACCTTCGGAGGGTCCCAGGACAAGAGCACCCGGTTTACGATCCCAAAGGCGAGAGAGGTGTTTGAGGCAATGGGGCTCAGACTCCTACCCGAGAGCGCCAGGGAGCCCGTGCATCTCGGTGCAGATCTTCTGCCAAGAAGTGCGGCAGGAGAGAAAATGGCGCTCCTCTGGCATGACCCCGAAATGACCGCCTTCGAGACTCCTCTGAAGATCTCAAAGATTCAGAATATCACGAACGTGGTTTCCCTTCTTCCTGAAAACAAGGTATACTGCAGGGTGAAAAACCCCGGTTTCGGAGAGGTCCACCCTGTTTGCGTCACCCCTTACGGAGCTGTGGCGATGGGGGATTTCGTATATCGGGAAGTAGCCGAGAAATCTGAAACCATTGGGCCGGCTCAACCCGAAAAGGTCAGAAAGGGAGAGAAAGAAACCGAGCAAATCGGCATCGCCCCCGGATTCTGGCAGGTCAATCCATTCAGGTTCCTATCCGAGGCCTTCGGCATTTCCAAAGGGTTTTCCTTGATTGATCTTTCCAGATTTTCCTCCGAATTCGTTTATGATGATGTTCTCACAAAATACCCTCTCCCTATAGGCATCTCTTATGTGACCATGGATTTTGAGAGAAATGTGGGCAAATACTACAATAAGGTCCTGGCTATCGGAAGGAGCATCCTGTCTCTCTATAACACCGAGCCTGCCACTCACACCTTCAGCCACCCCTTTAGCTGGCGTGTCGGAGACCTTGCCGTTCTGGCCACAGACCCGAAGGTCACGATGGAAAGAAGACCCACGGATAACGTAAAAGAGATCGTCTATTCCATAAATTTCATCAACAAATACCTGTGCCCTCCTGGGAAGAAGTTGGAGACCCTTTACTGGTCCGGAAACTGTTTCCCTAATGCGGAGCAGATAGCCCTTGTCGAGAAGATGGGCTGCCGCAATCTGAATGGAGGGGACCCCGTTTTCGACAGCGACCACAGGAGCTACAGCCATCTCTGCGGCCTCACTTCCCAGGTGGGTAATAAGGTTCAAGTCTATACAAGTGGAAGCAATGATTTCATTTACACCGATGGGTGGACCAAGAATTTTGGAAATATGGCAAAACTGACGGACCATTTCGAGCATACCGAATCCCCAAGAAGGGTCATGCCGATCAACATTTATCTTCATTTTTACATCGGTGACAGAAGAGAAGGGATCGAGGGCCTGAAAAAAGCCTATGATTATGTGATGCAAGTCCCCCACCTTTCCCCGCTTTTTCCATCAGAGTACATCCACATGGTGCACGATTTCCTCACAGCGCGCTTTTTTGAGACCGGCAACGGGGGATGGACTGTCCTGAACTCAGGGGACCTCAGGACCATCCGGTTCGACTCGGAGAAGCTCTTCCCCGATTTTGGCCGCTCAGTGGGAGTCATCGGGTATATGCAGCTTAATGGAAGCCTTTATGTCCATCTTGATGATGCCCTCACACACACCATTTACCTCACCGAAAACAAACCATCCCTACCCTATCTCCGATATGGGAGCCATTTTGTGAGCAACTGGAGAAAATCCCAGGACACCGTAACATTCGAGCTATACGGCACAGGACGCGGGAGCTATGAGATCGGAAACCTGTCCCCCGAAAAATCTTATCAGGTCAAATTGAAAAGAATCAAGCCCAAGGAAGAAGATGTGAAAACAGAAATCGTAAAAGCGGATGCTGCAGGCACGATTTCTTTCAGATGTGATCTCGATGCATACAAAAACACCTATCGAGTGGAAGTTGTTCAGAAATGAAAAATAGAAACGAGCTTCCTCACCCTCCCCCAGCCCTCATTTCCATCGTCTTGATTCTCAACCTGCTCTGGGCTCTATGTGGCACGAACCCCGCCATGGGAGCGGAAATCAAAGTCGGCCCAGTGATGGAGACTCCGAAGGCAGGCGAAGGACAGGTCCCGGCCCCCGAGACCCAGGGGTCTTACGAGCTTTTCATGAAAAAAGGCAGAGCCTTCTATGAGCTCAAGAGATGGGACCCTGCGGTCATTGAGATCAAAGAGGCACTCCGCCTCCGGCCCGACAGTGTGGAAGCCTATGAGCTTTTTGCCAAAGTGCTTGTCGAGATGAAGAACTGGGCCGCAGCCATTCCCACATACCAGAAACTGGTTGAGCTTGCGCCGACCAATGTGGAGCACATCAATACTTTGATCAAGATCTGCGATGCCTATAATATGCCCATTCAGGAAGGAGGCGCCATCACCGCACTGTTGAAAGTGCAGCCGACCAATACCAGGGCCATGAGGCGCCTCGCCAAACTTTACGAGGAGATTGGACAGCCTGATAAGATCATCTCCACCTATGAGGAGATCGTGAAACTTGAGCCGAAGAACCTCGAGGACCTTAAGACACTTGCAAATCACTATGAGCGAAACGGAAAGCTGAAAAAAGCGGCCTCTATTTATGAGAAGATGCTTGCCCTTGAGCCTCCCGGGAAAGAGTCGATCGATGTCCTTGCCCTTGCCAAGTTTTACGAGGACCGGAGAAAGTGGATCTATGTCCTTGCCAAGTTTTACAAGGATACGAATCAGTATAAGAAGATGAAAGAAACCTATGCGAAACTTCCTGCAGGTGAGCAGGCAAGTCTTCTCCTCAAAGAGGAACTTGCCCTCGCTCTTTTCGAGGAAGGTGATGAGCATCTGGGAGAGGACAGGCTGGGCTCTGCCCACAAGAGATACAGGCTCGCCCTTGCCGAAAATCCCGCCCTGGAGGAGGCAAGGGATCGCCTTCGATTCGTGGAGAGCATTGATTCCTTCGCGACCCTTGAGTCGGAATCCAGCAGTGTGGGGCTCAATCGTTTCGATATCAAGAGAGGCGCTATCACTCATGCCCTCAAAGGGGATGACATTATAGTCGGGATAGCTTACCAGCTCCTGGATGTGAATTCCCCTGCCTATGACATCTATCCCCAGGCTTCGGCCACATCGAGTGTGGCCAAAGTGACGGCTGCGTACCGTTTTGGGAAGAGCTGGACAGCGGCGATAGCAAATGGAGGAAACACCGTTCATGAGGAGACCCTTTCCTGGAAGTCCCCAACAGTCTCGGCATCCATAGGATACAAGGGAGACTATGTCTATGAAACTCCCTTCGCCCTGCTGAGTGACCTCAGATACAATGGAATCACGGCGAAAGGGGAATACACTCATCGCAGGAGACTGCATTTTTCCGGCGACTGGAGTAAGAACCGGTACACCGATGGAACGATTGAGACGATATACGATTATGGCGCCACGTATCAATTATGGGAAAAGCCCGAAAAATACTTTTTCGCTGTGGACTATTTTGCAACAAGGAAAGTGAACGGTCAAACAATCAACCCCCAGGTGCGCTTTTCTCCCTCAGACTACTATGTGTGGAGCCGGGGAGTCACCTGGAACCACACGCCGAGCAAGCGCCTCTTCTATCAGGGTCAGTATTTCTGGACAACCGACAACCAGGGCGTCAACACGGATAGCTGGTCTGTTTCGGCCACCTATCAAATAGCCAAACAGACATCCCTTTCCCTGGACTACAGCAGGGGAACCGCCCCCGCAGGAACGATCAGGCCGGGGACCCCCACAGGCGAGGACTTCCGAGTCCTCACAACATTGAAAACCAGATTCTAGATCTCCCTGAAACCCTCGCGGGCAAAATGCCGATCAAAGCCCAGAAAATGGGTTATTCCATAATGCCGCATGGTTGCGAAACTCACTGCATCCACCAGGCTGATATCTGCCCTCCCTTTCAAGAAGATCTCGCATCCCTCGTTATGGAGATTCTCCGTAACCCAGAACACCTCAAGCCAGCTTCCGTCCCTTACGGAGGCGACAAAAGTCGAGGCGACCGCCCGGCCGCCTCGACTTTTGAGAAGAGCTGCGGTCTCCGTGACTACATAGGAAGTAGTGGCCGGTTCGTGCTTCTCCAGGACCTTCTCATAGGAGGCCGCCGCCGCCCGATGAAATGAGTCACTCTCAGAAGCCAGGGCATAGAAGCCGGAGGTATCTACAAAGATCTTCACTTCTCTCTGCGCCCTGCATATATCTTCGCCAGATAGGCGTCATGCCTTGCCGCCACATCGGGCTGGTCGCCGCAAATAGCGCCGACAAAAGCCATCGCCTTCTTCAAGTCAACTTTCTTCGGTCTTCCGGAAGCCTCAAGCCCCTTGTCAATCAGGAGTCGAATTACAGCGGAAAGTGATTGGCGTCTTCGAAAGGACTCCTCCTTCAATCGCTCGTACTGGCCCTTTTCAAGTTGAATCTGTGTTCTTATTTTGGGCATTTCATCACCCCCTGTACTATGTTACCACCATGATGTAATAATGTCAACAGAGGATGAGCTTCCTTACTCTTTTCCGCGCCTGGTCAGGCCCACGGTGCCGAGGGTGCTCAACGCAACCCCCGCCAGGGTAAGAGGCAGGGCTACCGGCCACCCCCGGCCGGCCTGAATCAACAGACCGGTGCCGGCGAGAATGTCCCCGAGACCGGAGATAGTTGCGAATTTTGCTTCCCGGGCGGCGGAGGGGCTCTCGTCAAACATCACAATTGCAAAGCCGTATATTGCCTCAAAGGCCCCCGCAAAGAGCTGCAGCCCCCCGAGCCACGCAGCCGCACTCTGTACCGGGAGCATGTCCGAGCCTGCAACCCTCGGAGGCATGGAAACCGCGAAACCGGCGTCCAGCACGTCAACAGCACCGCGAATTCCAGCCGCCACACCGGCGGAGCTTGTGCCGGAGCTGGGGCTCGACTCCGACTTCAGGGAACCAAATCTGGATAGCGCTCCATTGTTCGAGTTTCTGAGCCCCAATCCATTCAAAGGAGCAACAGCGCCCGCCGTCATGATTATCTCCCCCTCTTTTCCGTCTATATTCACCCTTGCCAGGTCCAGTTGCGGAGGTTACCCCTTTTGCATGATCGAGCCCAATGTGCCCAGAGTGCTCAATGAAGCTCCCACAAGGGTAAAAAGCATTCCCACAGGCGCCCCTGTGCCGGCCTGTATGCACAGCCCTACCCCTGCAAGAATGTCGCCCACACCCGTAGCCATGGCGATTTTCCCTTTGTTCTCCTCATTAGAATTGCCGTAGGCTTCCGCTGTAGTAGCGATACCATATATGCCCTCGATAACCCCTCCAAAGATCTGCACACCGCCTACCCATGCGGCTGCTGTTTGCACCGGAAGCATGGGTGCGCCTTTGGCTTGCGGTACTGAGGCAGTCGCAAGTGCAAGATAGGTGTCCAGGATGTCTACTGATCCCCGAATTCCGCCTTTGATCAACATGTCGCCGGTGCTGGGGCCCGACTCCGACTTCAATGAGGCAAGTCTGGAAAGGGTTCCGGTGTTTGCGTTCCTGAGTCCCGCTCCATTCAACGAAGTGACAGTACCTGTAGTCATTGATTCTCCCCCTCTTTTCGTGTGGTTTGATGCTGCTGTGTCATTAGTTTACCATGTGCTCAAAAGAAAATATACACAAATTCGAGGCTTTTTTGAGAGTTTCCATGAACAGGTTGTTAAATGAGAGGGGGATGAGAGACCGCCGGACAAAAAAGGCCGGGTTTCAGGGACACTGGAATCGTCGAAACACCGGCCTCCGTGACGGTCTACTGCGCAAGCTTCGGATCCATGGGGCCGCCCGAGGCGCTGCCGGCGAGAAAGCGAACGAGCGGGTTGATGTAGTGATATCCTCTGGGGGCGGACTCCACTCTCGCCTTTTTCTCCTCAAGAGACAGACTCACCTGAGTCTCTCTTTCCCGAACCTGGCCTTTGAAGCCTGCGTAAGTGTCATAAGCCATCTTTCCGAGGAGGACCACAAAGGATGCGACTCCAGCGGGCATGGCGATTCCGCTCAGGGCGGCGGTGCTCAGCCCGAGGCAGGCCCCTGTTATGGCGGCCGCCCGGGTCGTATCAAAGACTCCATCAATGACTTTCTGACTCTTGTTCAGGAGCTCCTCGTCCTGTACGGCATCAATCATGTTGCGAGCCGCCTTGAAGGTGGAATAGGCGCTTCCGGCAACGCCGAGTTGAACGGCCTGAGTCGGAGGGATTCCCATGAATCCTGAGGCAGGCTGCTGACGGGCGGCGTTCCATGACTGGTTGTATCCTGACCACTCACCCACGCCCAGAGCGAATTTGCCCGCTTTTTTCGCGGTCTTCCCTGTCTTGTCCACTACATTGACGAGACCGGTTCCTCCCACCTTGCGCAAGGCGGCATAGGGTCCCCATTCCTTGGATATGGTTTTCAGGAGCTCATCCCATTCCGTGGCCTGTGCGAAGGACCCATCTTTGTAGCCATGGGTGGGGTCGAAATTCTTCGGAACTCCCCATCCTGTGGGAAGGTCGTAACCGTAGTCGGTCGGCATGTATGCCGACAACCCGTGGGCATTTTTCACCGTTTTGCCGATATGAGTCTCCTGAATAACAGCAGTCTTGACGGCATCCTGCAGAGCTTTGGCCTTTGTCTTGACCTCTTCGGAAAACCGGGGATCGGCGATCAGGATCTCCGCAAAATGGTAGGGATCCCTGAAATCGGTGTAAGGCTCAGATCCCTGGCCCACATTCTGGGTGGCCTTGATGTCTTCTCTGACAGCCTTGGCGAGTTTCGAATCTCCCTTGACTTCTGCCGTAAGAGATGTGGCGAGATCGCTGAAAGCGGCCTTCAATCCATCCAGCCGCTCGAGATCCACGGCAGAGACGGCAGGGGCGGTCAATTCGGCCAGAGGTTTCGGCTGATAATACGCTTCCATTACGAAATATCTTGCCAGATCCTCGGGAGTGACGGGCTTGTCGTCTATCTCGTATTTCAGATCCTTGATGACCATATCTATGGGCAAAGCGGAAAGGCCGATGGTTCCTTCGGGCGCCACCATGTATTTCGCGGAATCCTTGATCTGATCCGCCACTTCGGCCTGGGCCATCATGTGGGAATCAAAGGCCACGACATCTATCTTCTTACCCGCTTCCTGGCTTGCCTCTTTGAGAACCTGGGCCAACTCCTTGTTGTCAATCACGTTCTTGCTGTCCCCATCGGAAAGGGATCCCGCAAACCCGCCGCCAGGTCCGTAAAGAATCACGGCATAATGCTCAGCCGGATAATTCTTGATCCCCCATTTCAAGAAATCGGAAAGGGTCCCGGGGTCGCCCATGTCCACTTTCCCCATGTCTTCTAGTTGCTGGGATGTGATGTTATTGGTGCAGGGAACTACGGGAAGAATCCAGCTTACAAGCTCCTCTTGAAGAGTGCGTCTTGCTCCGCTCCAATCCTTGGTGATCCTGTCAAGGAAGCTCTTTGATCTCGAAACCTGGGCCACCACATTCAGATTGTCTCCCGAGCCCGCGATCTCCAATTGACGAAGAGCATAAGGGGCGAGACGACCCATCTCGTTGTTGCCGTTCAGGTAGGCAAGAACGGTCCAGGCTTTCCTGGGCGGTGCAGCCTCTTCGTCTTTTCCTGAAAGAATTGCGGTATCTTTCCGGATATCAGATGGAGTGGATGGGTCTTTCTCAATGGGTGCGGAAAAAACACCCTGATCGGGTCGAATCCCGGATAATGGAGTCAATTGTCTTGTTTCCACTGTTGTGTCGCGGCGAAGCCGCTTTCCCCCCTTCCAAATCCTCGTGATGCATGACAATAGTGCATTCCCTTGGCACGTTGTATTCATCGTATCAGAAAGGGGTGTGAACATCAATACAGTCGGGGTTGCGAAGATGTTAATTTCCTGGACCCCTGCAGTGCCTTAGTGGGTTGAGACATAAATAACGTCAATGATTTGGCGATGGATCTGGAGACGAGGTCGGGAGCGCGCACGAGCGAGCACCGCAGGCGTAGCCGAAGCGCTACGTTGAGGAGCGCAGTCGAGGAGCGCCCCGAGATCGGCCCAGAGACGCGGCGTAGCCGAAGCGCTACGTTGAGGAGCGCAGTCGAGGAGCGCCCCGAGATCGGCCCAGAGACGCGCCAAGGCGTGATGGGATTTGTGTCTCGACTCACTTAGTTCGAATGTTTACAAACTCTTCATACCCAATGTCTGGTATGCAACATCCCATTATGCTACCATGGGACCAGTGGAAAATTGGGTTTTCACGGGATTTCTATTTTGGAGCTTGGAAGAGGATTAGAAGGGGGAACATTCATGAAACTCGAAGCGAAAAGAGACCTTATACCACAATACCAGACACAACTGTCCCGAGGGGTCGGCGAGAGACTCAAAGAGCCGCTGGACCGTCAGGAGATATCGCCTGAGGATCTCACCTCAAACGGACGTCTTCCTGTTATCATTGAAGCCGCGGATTCCACAACACTGGAGGCCCTCAAAAAGCTCTGCAAAACGCCTGGAAGCAAGATTACCGGGGAGCTTCCCATCATCAATGCCTTCACCGCAGCCCTCGATCCGAATACTGTAGGCGTTTTGGCGGGGATTCAGGGAGATTATCAGGTATGGATTGACCGAAAATATCAGTGGATTGATCCTGAGCCGATCCAAGTGGAGCCCCTCGGAAACATGCGGGCCCGTGAAGAAGTTGGCCTTCTTGACAATGCAAATGTCACCCTCCAGGCCGACCAGCTCAACGAGCTGGGTCTTACCGGGAAAAAAGGCACTCTCCTTGTTGTGGACACGGGAATTGATTCCACCCACAAAGATTTCGAGGGGAAAATCGTGGGATGGAAGGATTTCATCAAGGGAAAGAAAATCGGCTACGACGATCAGGGCCATGGAACACACTGCGCCAGCGACGCCGCAGGTACAGGCGCGGCATCGGACGGACTTTACAAGGGAACCGCACCTGATGCGAAAATCGCGGCAACAAAGGTGCTCGACAAGAACGGGGCAGGCAGATTGTCCGATATCATCAAAGGTGTGAACTGGGGCGTCATGAAGAAAGACGAGCTCGATATTCGGGTCTTGAGCATGTCCCTGGGGGGACCGGTTTTCCAATCCTGGAAAGAGAGTCCGGTAAACCAGGCTGTGGAGAAGGCGGTGGATGCCGGAATCGTCGCTTTTGTGGCTGCAGGTAACTCGGGACCGAAACCCGGCACAATAGGAACTCCGGGCAATGACCCGAAGGTCATCACCATAGGAGCCTTGAACAACAAGCACACTGCAGAAGAGGGTGACGATGATCCCGCAAAATTTTCGAGCGTGGGACCCACACCCATAGATAATGAGAAAAAACCGGATGTCATGTCTCCTGGAGTGCTGATCATCGCGGCTACCGCTTATGGCTCCGTCCTGGATCAACACCCGAAAGTGCCCCATGTGGGCAAGGACTACATCATGATCTCGGGAACCTCCATGGCCACACCGAAAGCCGCAGGGGTGGGAATGGATCTTGTTGAGGCCAGACCTGACCTTGATCCTGATCAATGGAAGGAAATCCTGCGGGAAACGGCTCGCGAGCTTCCAGGGATCAGTGATGATGTCCAGGGCAAGGGCAGCATCCGAGGAAAGGCCGCCTACGAGGCAGCGATACGGTATCCTGAATTCTAGGCCTCCTGCGCCTCAAGCCATTTCTCCGCATCCATGGCGGCCATACATCCCATGCCTGCCGCGGTGACTGCCTGGCGGTACTTGTGATCCACGCAATCTCCGCCGGCGAAGACCCCTTCAACTGAAGTCGCCGTTGAGCCGGGGCGGGTTACTACATATCTCTTTTTGTCCAGCTCGATCTTCCCTTCGAATACTTTCGTGTTCGGCTCGTGCCCGATGGCTGCAAAAACTCCTTCACAGGCGATCTCGCGCCTCTCTCCTGTCTTGAGATTCTTAATCACAACGCCTGTCACACGATTGACCTCAGCGCCGAGAACATCAAGAACTACGGAGTCCCAAAGAAACTCGATCTTGGGATGTTGCAGAGCGCGGTCCTGCATGATCTTGGATGCCCGCAGACTGTCCCTGCGGTGCACTACATATTCTTTGGCTGCAAATCGCGTCAGAAACAGGGATTCCTCCATGGCCGTGTCTCCGCCGCCGACCACCACAACAGTCTTGTCCTTGAAAAAGAATCCGTCACAGGTGGCGCAGGCGGAGACTCCCTTTCCGTACAGCTTTTTCTCGTTTTCAAGCCCAAGCCGCTTCGCGCAAGCGCCGGTCGAGATGATGACCGTCTGGGACTCGTATGTGTTATTGTCGTCTGCCGTAACTTTGAAGGGACTGGTTGAGAAATCCACGGCCTTGATGGCGGCTTCCACCACCTTTGTCCCGAATCTCTCTGCCTGCTCCCTGAACAATTCCATCATCTCCGGGCCGAGAAGCCCTTTCGGAAAACCGGGATAGTTCTCCACATCCGATGTAGTCATGAGCTGCCCCCCGGGCTCGGGCCCCTGGAAAAGGACAGGAGCAAGATTCGCCCTGGCCGCGTAGATCGCCGCCGTATAGCCTGCAGGTCCCGAGCCTATGATGATCACTTTTTCCATGTCTGCCTCCTGGTTGCTTGATATAGAGCCGTTTACACCACGCTTCTGCTTATGCTCCTGTTTCCCTGCCCGGATTCACCACCAAATTTTGGTAACTACTCAGGTAGTCAGGAGTCAGAATGCAGGAGTCAGAATGAGGAGGTCAGCGACGAGATTTGAGGACCTGGTGGTGTGGCAAGAAGCCCACCAGTTTGTGCTTGCGGCCTACCGTTTTTCTCGGACATTTCCCCGCTCTGAAACCTATGGACTGGCGTCTCAATTTCGGCGCGCTGCCGTCTCCATTGCGGTGGAAAGTTTCACAATTTTTTCACTTCTCCGCAAAGCACGACACCCATTGCCTGCCCACTTTGAGTTCCTGATGGACAAAAAAAGACGGCACCGTGAGTCTCGGTAAGTAAGATGAAAGAAAAGAGGAGGAGGAGCAGCATGATTTACCTTACAGCCTTTTCCGGGGTCGCCTCCGGAGCGATGAACATTGCATCCGGTGACAACGCCCGGGACGAAGGCGCCGCAAAAGCCGACCCGAAGGATGAATATGTCACCCTTGAATCGCTCCAGCAGGAAATAGCGGTATTGAAAAAAGAGCTTCAGCTCCAGGATCTTCGAAGAGAGCTTGCTTCGCTCAGGAAGCAGATTCAGGGAGACCCTTTACCCTCCAGGAAGACGCGGGAAGCCGACAAGTCTCAGGGAATGGTGGGAACCTTCCTGACTGCGTTCAGCCGACATGTGAGAGAGAAAAGCGGAGACACGGGAAGGCCTGCGGATGAGGCCGACGGTAAGGCGCCTGCTCCATCCCCGGGCGATGTCCATGAGAAAGGGCCGGCCTCGGAAGCCGACCTGACCCAGGGCGTGACGACCCTTGCCAGGGAGCTTCTCTCGAGCCCGAAGGAGCGGCAGTTGAAAACATTGCTGGAAATGGGCATCGAAAGCGGGTTCCTGGAACAACTGCTTCAGGGAGTCTCTGCCGAGGATCCGGGAATCGGCAAGAAGATCCTGGAACTGTGCAAAACCCTCAAGAAGTAATGGTTGCAGGCACTTTTCGTCCGTCTTCTCGCACCCGGAAAACCAGAGCCACCTGTTTCAACGTGTCAGCCTCGAAAGCGAGAGCTTCCACTGTGGCAAAAATTTCATCCGTTCGGGCGGCTTGTTGCCTGGTGGCGGCCGTGATCTCTTCAGAGATGGCTGTGAACTCCTGAGAAAAGGCGGCGACGTGTGCCAGAGTGTCCTGGAAGAGCTTGCTGCCCTCGGACATTTCTCCGGACTGCGCGGCATTTTCTTTCGCCACCCTGGCCACTTCCTCCAGAAATTGCAGCACCTCCTGCGACCCTGACTGGGTGCTTTGCAAGGCCCTCGCAATTTGTTGAATCGGATTCCCGATGACGGAAAGGGCCTTTGTGATCTCATCCAGCGCATTTTGAGCCGTCAAGCCACTTGCAGCCATTTTCTCCATTTCCCTGGCGCTTGTTTCCATGACTGAAACGGCATCACGAATCTCGCCCTGCACGTTTGCAATCAAGCTCGATATCTCATTGGAGGCATCCTCGGAGCGTTCAGCCAGCTTGCGAATCTCCGAGGCCACAATGGCAAATCCCCTTCCCTGCTCCCCGGCCCTTGCCGCTTCGATCGCCGCATTCAGGGACAAGAGATTCGTCTGGTTCGCAATATCGGAGATGACCCGAATTACTGTCCCTATGTGGCGGGAAAAATTGGAAAGGTTCTCCACTTTCGCCGACACACCGTCAACGAGATTTCTGGCCTCCTGAATAATGGACAGCGTTTCCCGAATGGCGGCTGCCCCGGACCGTGCCGATGCTTCCGAATTCGCGGCGGTCCCCGCGACATCCATTGCCTGCTCCGTATTCTCCTTCAGGCTCTGCGATATCTGCCCGATATGCAGGCAGGAGCGGTCAACATTTTCGGACTGAACGACGGCGCCGCTGGAGATTCCTTCAATGGAGGTCAAGAACTGCCTGAGCTCCATCGAGGTTTCCTCAATCTTCTGAGTCTGGTCTGTGGATGCTTGAACCATTTGCTCCAGGGCGGTGTTGATTGCGGCAATCGTTTTCTGGAGAGTTCCGGATGTGTCGAGAAGACAGCCTGAGACTCCGGAAATAGCCTCTGAGCTTTCCCGCACCCGGACGACGAGCGCGCCCAGGCCGTCCACCATCGTCTGGAATGAGCCGCCCAGAATGCCGATCTCATCGGATGATCGTACCTGAACCTCTGCCGTGAGATCCCCTTTCGAGAGGCGACGTGTTGCGGAGACCATGCTCAGCAACGGACTTGTGATCTGTCTGGCCAGATAAAAGGAGATCACTCCATTGGCTGCGAAAGTGATCAAAAGGAAGAGGATAAGACCCTGCAGGAAAGGCTTTTCCATCCTCTCCGTGCTCTCCAATGCCTTGTCGAAATGAAACACGCCAAAGAGAACACCTGTGCTGGACAGGAGGGGTGCCGCCACTTCCGCAAAAACTCCATCCGCCCCCTTGCGGAGCGCATAGGCAATCTTCTTTGATGATAGAGCCCGTTGAATGAGTGGGCCCTCCTGTCTCTGCCACAGCCTGTCCTCCCTGGTGTCGGCCTTGATCACCTTGTGCGCATCCAGCAAGCTGAGGTATTTGAGGGAAGGATGCTGCTCCCTGGCATTGAGCACAAAGGATAGGAGCGCCCTGTCATCCTTCAAATTATAGGAATGAGCAACCTGAAAGGTGAGCTGCTCGGAAAATGCCGTTACTTCATTTTTTATGGCAATCTGCCGGGCAAGCTGGTAGAGGAACCAGGAGACGACAAAGACGGAGGTAAGAGAAAGGGCGCAGAAAAGAATCATCAGTCTTGTTTGGATTCCGTGCCTCAACAGAAAGCCTCCTGTGACGCAGTTGTGCATTGTATTGAAATGAGTACTCACGAAACGACTTCTGAGAAATACATATTCACAGACCGGGCACAGAACTCCTTCTCAAGAATTAATTCGATATAATTAATAATGGGACAATAGAAATATGATGGAAGGACCTGAACAGGGACCTCAAGAATTCGTGACAGAGGTTCTAGTGCATTGTCAACACTTAAATTGTGGGTTATCTGGCACAACGTCATTCCTGCGAAAGCAGGAATCCAGTATTATAATTCCGGATTCCCACTTTCGTGGGAATGACATAACCCCTAAAATAAAGGTTGACAGCCCACTAGGTGGGTTGAGACATAAATAACGTCAATGATTTGGCGATGGATGCGACGCGCCAAGGCGTGATGGAATTTGTGCCTCGACCCACTAAGGAAAGGAGTTCGCCAGTGATCGAAATTACCCGGGAGGCCGAAGCGAAGGGTTCTGAGGTGAGCCCGAAAGTGGAGAAAAGAGACATCCAAATTGACGATCTCTTTCGCATCAAGTTTCTGAATTCCCCTGAGATCTCCCCCGATGGGAGAAAAATCGCGTTCACATACAAGTGGACGGACCTCAAAGAGAACACGTACTACTCCAGCCTGTATGTGGCGGACGTAGAGAGTGGAGTCGTCACCCCTTTCACCCGGGGCGAGAAGCAGGACAGCCGGCCCCGGTGGTCCCCGGACGGGAAATCCATCCTTTTCCGGGGAGACAGGGACAAGAAAAAGGGTCTGTGGATCCTCCCCGCCGATGGCGGGGAGGCCGGCCCTCTTATGACGGACAAGGGCGCACTGGGAGAGTACGTGTGGTCCCCTGACGGTAAGAAAGTCGCCTTCACCTTCCGGGAGGCCCCTGATCCGATCCCTCTCCGGCACATCAGCAATGACCCGGAATACAAAGCCACGGATGAGGACCGTCCTTACGAGATTCTGGAGAAGGTCCCTTTCAAGACAACCGGCGGGGAGCTGTTGACGGGCCTGAGATTCCATATCTACCTCCTGGATGTGGAAACAGGGAAAAAGGAGCAGTTGACACAGGAAGATTTTGATGACGGCAGCCTCGCATTCTCTCCCGATGGGAGGGCCCTTGCCTTTTGCTCCAACCGATCGGAGGACCCGATCCGGGATTATGAGCATAACGATATCTATGTTCTGGATCCGGGAACCCGAAAGGTCAGGAAAGTCACCAACCACTGGGGACCCAAGAATGCACCCACATGGTCTCCAGACGGAAGATTCATCTATTTCGCAGGACATCGCGCTCCAAGAGGAAAGGGCGGACCCGAGGATGTCCGGATCTACCGCATTCCCTCCGGAGGGGGGGAACCGGTCCTGATAACACAAGATTTTCAGGGCTATGTGGGCAATCTGATTGTCGGGGATACACGGGAATTTGATGTCATCGTGGAACCCTTCGTTTTTCCCAAAGGGGGCGATTCTCTCCTCTTTTCCGCAAGCCATGAAGGGGGTTGCTTCCTCTATGAAGTCCCGAGAGACGGCGGCAAGCCGGTCCGAATCGAAGAGGGACAGCATGAAATAGCTGCATGTTCCGTGGACCGCCAGGGGGAGAATATGGCGGTCTTGAGGGGCGATTTTCTG
>JACPDT010000237.1 GCA_016183865.1 Armatimonadota bacterium
CCTCGTCTCCAGATCCATCGCCAAATCATTGACGTTATTTATGTCCCAACCCACTTAGGCCACAAAGCTGATTCCCATTGAGAAAACTCCGAAATTGAATCTCAATGCGCCGTTGTAGGCCGAAAGCCCTGCCCGGAAACCTTCATTGGCAGTGAGAGGAGTCAGGGTGCGCACATTCACACCGGCAGCCTCTCTGTTCTCGACCTTGTTCACATTCAGCTCGGCACTGGCCCTCGTATTGGTTGTGGTCTGGTTGCCGTCAACCGTGGTTTGTCTGTTCACGGCCAAAGTGCCGTTTATCGCCATTTCAGTCCTGCTTCGCTCCACTTGAAGACCCTGGCCGTCATTCACTGCCTGGGCGCCGGCCCCTTCACCGGCCACCGTTCCCTCCAGTGAAAGAACGCGATTTCCTTCGGCATCGGTGGAAGAAACCACGCGACCCTGGAATCGAACATTCTCTTCGACCACCCGCTGGTTGGCGACACCCTGACCGGCCGGCGCTCCTTCTGCCGCCACCTGGCCTGCAGTCGTCTCCTGGCTGGTGGCCGCGACCCGCTGGGCGGTGAAATCGAAAGTGAGCACCCCGTTGTCCATCTTGAAGTTGGCGCGGATGCCCGTATTTGTACCGATATCCACAACCACCGCGCCCGGCGCAGCTTGTGCGCCTGCTGCACCGACCTGATTGGTTGCAGGATTGAACTGTAGTTGTCCCTGAATCGCCTGGATGTTTCGAGTCTCGGTCTCTGTCAGTCTTCCCTGTCCATTCGGGGCCACTGTCAGATCTCTGGTCTGATTCTGTCGAACCTGTTCCGCTCCCAGCACAACGGTCCGGTTACCGTCTGCATCCACCCGATTTTCCACTTCCCCTGTGGTGCGAACACTTCCCTGGGCGTCAATGGTTCTCACAGTGGCGGGACCGCCCTGATCGCTCGTGATCTGCGTATTGACCGCCACATCTTCCCCTGCCCTTACCCGGGTAGTGACGGCGGTTCCTCCATTCTCCCGGGTCACGGTCGTCCTGGCCTGATTCTCCCCTGTTCTGTTCTCCACAGTTACGGCTGTGACATTGCGCTCAAAGTCTCGCTCACCTACCAGCGCGCCTGCACCGTTGAAGTTCTGAACTGTCCCGGCCGCTCTGGTCTGATCCACAGTTGTCGCATTGGTTTCAAACCGCCCCTGAGTGAGGGTATCGGTTTCATTCGGACGAGACACGGTGCGGGTTACCTGTTCCGCCTGGGTCTGCCGGGCTGTTTGAATATTCCTTGTTTCGTCACCGGCTACCAGTTGGCTTCCACGCCTTGCAGAAAGGACATTTCCATCCTGATCCAAATTCTCTACCAATGTATTCGTGCGGTTCTGGGTGGCTGTGGCTATAACGGTCTGTCCCTGGGCCGTGTCGGTTGTCGCTGTTCGAACTTCCCGGACAGCCGCATTTCCCTCTCTTGCACCCGTTACGGTTGTCTGCTGCTCGATATTCCGATTGCTCTCCCCCTGCCGGGTCTGAGCCAGGGAAAACTGTTGATCCACCGTGACCGCCTGACGGGTCGTGCGGTCACCGGTGAGCTGTCCTGCCTGATCAAATGTGCGAACCCGGGCCTGCGTCTCGGTTCTGCGGTTTGCCAGTGTCTCGATATTCAGAGCACCCTGGCTGGTTGCGGTGACAGCGGTATTGACCGTGGTCCTGTTTCCGGCTTTTTGCACATTTCGGGTAAGGGCCTGATTGGATGCGTTCGTTCCGTTTGTGCTGGTATTTGACATACCTGTGGAAACCTGGCGCAATTCCCGTTCCACATTGCTGAACACTTTCCGCCCATTTACTCTGCCGGAGGTCTCCTGCTGGGAAAGCTGAAAAATCTCCTGACGACTTCTGGCTGTGGTAAAACCTTGGAAAGCCTGCTGGATTCGAGTTTTGAGAGTATCGTCCACCTGTACGGCATTTCGCACCAGACTGCTCTTGATCTGGGTCTGAAGGTCCGTCTGGACGGTAGCGCTGATGGCAGATCGCTGTTTCGAAGTGAGAACATCGAGTCCACGGGAAAGAGCAATATTCTGAAAATTTATGGCCGATTGGAGGGGAGAATCAGCCTTTGCCCGGAGCTGTTGCAGAAGTCCTCGTGCAAAAGGAAGGTTTGCCAACTGGCCGAATGGAGATAACTGAACGCTTGTAGCCACCGGTCTTCCCCCTATCTATCATCCGTGAATGAGCCGGGCCTGACCTTTCCGCCACCTCGTCCCCTCCCCTCGTGGGAAGAGAGCAAGGGGAACAAAAGAAAACAATCCCCCGCTTTTCCTTATAGTCTATCCTATAATCTACCATATGTTGAAAGGGATGTCAATCGGTCTTTGGACCTAAAGTGTAAAAGACCAATTTGCGCCGAGACCCGCTTAGCTACTCCACTTTCGCGGTCACAATAATTATGAGGTTGGACTGCGCGCTCTCCCGGGAGGCGCCCAACAAGGCCCCCAGAAACCGGGAAGTCTCCTGGTCCTGGCCGGCTAGGACCACCTCTTCCCCACTTTTCAGCTCAACCGTGGCCTTGGCCCGGCTGAACCGAATCACTGGTATGGACGAGTTCCCCGTGGGGGTGGCGGCAAAAGGTGTCAGATCCAGACGGATTCGATCTCCCGTTACCCTGGGGAGTACCAGAAAACCTGTCGTGGCATCCACAAAAGCGACCCCGCTCGAAACAACTCCATAGAGTCCAAGCCAGGGGGACAGGGTGACATAAGGAATCCGCTCGCCTGCGGCCAATTGCCCTTCCGTGTCGGACATCAAAGTCAGGAAGGACCGGACGCGCTGTTTCCGCTCGAAAGACCCGGGACCCAGAATACTGACCCCCCAGATCCCCGATCGGTACTGCACCTGGGTCAATGCAATCCCCCGCCGCACCAGCTCTTCCCGCTCCACAAGCTCCACCTGCACCCTGACCATGGTGGGTGTGATGTCGAACTCTTTCAGGATTTTCTCGACCTTCCCAAGCACGGAAGGGCTGTCTGAGACCAGGATCTGATTTGTCCGGGAGTCTATGACCAGTTTTCCGCCGGTAGAGACGACGGCCCGGACAAGGGGTTCCACTTCAGTCACCGGGCGGTGAAGAACCCGAAAAGCGCGAAACTCGAAACTTTCCGCCTGTGAGAAGGAGGCGGAAAGAAGAAAGAACAAGATTGTGAGCAAGCAAGATCGAATCACATTCTTGCCTTCATCGAGAGAAGTGAGTTTCCTTTTCTGATGACCCCCACCCCCACCTGACCTCCCCCATCGAGGGGAGGAATTAGGGGAAGGCCCCATCGAGGGGGGAATAAGAGAAAAGCCCCATCAACGTAGAGGAACAAGAAACCGTGCGGGACAGGTCTGGAGCAGTTACCTAATCCCACGCCTTGTGAATGTAATAGGCTGCAGGCAACTCGGCTGCCGCAAAACCGAAGGCGAACGCACCCAGCGAACCTCCCAACAGAACCGCGGGGAGCGAAAAAGTAATCGCGCAAAGGGCGCCTGCGATAAGGGCAAGTGGGAGA
>JACPDT010000207.1 GCA_016183865.1 Armatimonadota bacterium
TGGCTCCTGTTGATCTTCTTTCTTTCAGGAAAAGGCGCCGCCTCCGACAACACCCTTTCGCTCTTCGGGAGGATTCTCGTCTTCCTTTTTCCCGATTGGGATGTCCCTCCCGTCACACTCCATGTGGGAAATCTCATCTTTCGGAAAATCGGCCATTTGACCGAGTACGGCTTTCTGGCATTTTTGTGGTATCGGGCGTATTTTCGGACCTATCTGGACAGGAATCCCACGGCCGTTCCCGAATCGGCGGGTGATCAGGTTTTTCTCGGCTTGTCTTCCCTGTCGGTGCGTTGTCATTTGTTGTCTGTGTCTTACGCCGCTTTTGACGAATGGCATCAGTCCCTTATGGGAAGCAGAACAGGGACCTGGGAAGATGTCTTCATTGACGGAATCGGGGCATGGATTGTGCTCTCGATTCTCTCCGGAAAGAGAAGATTTGTGGAGCGGCGCTTGCCGGCGGAAGACAGCAAGACTTGCGAGTGCTCAGTGGCGCGCAGAGGCCTGAAACCGAAACTGGACACTGTCGGAGAAGACTGAAGATGAGCGGCTCAAACCCAATCACTGAGTGTCCCCACGGCGAGGTTACTGGCCCGGAGCACCTGCGCTTTTGCGTGAATTGTCCTCTCACCGGGGAATGCGCTCTTTTTCCCAAAATCGGGGAAAAGGGCGTTCCTCTCGAATTCACTACCTTCTCCCTGACCGAGGATCACTTCGAGCCCTCCCCCTCGACAGAGCCCTTTCGCTTCAAAGCCTGTCTATCTCTCGATGAAGTTCTCGATCTGGGAACAACCGGGTTTGTCTTTGTCTCCCCCCTCGATTTCCCCGTGGGCGCCGAGCTTTCCATCACCATGTCCGTAGATCTGGAGGGGCTGGGCGCCTCACTTGTGGAGTGGATTCTTGACGGCCGGGTCACTCGCTCAAGCGGCGGTCCCGATGGGCTCCTTAGCCATGAGGTCAGGTTCTCCGACGACGTGGACCGATCTCTGACGGGATTTCTCTCTTCCCTGGAGGCTGTAGCCGGCCGGCTGTTCCTGGAGCGCAGGAGGACCTTTCGCTTTCGAAAAGCCCTTCCCATCCGATGCAAGAACCCCGGGACATACCAGGCCGTGACTCTGGATTTGAGCACAACGGGGCTCAGAATTCTTACAGACAGGACGATACCCGCAGGGAAGATGGTCCGCATGTGGCTGGATCTTCAAGATGACACATTGCCTGTTTTCGCCAAGGGACTGGTAAAATGGCAGAGCCCGTCCGGAAATCGCTTAGAAACAGGCGTACAGTTCACCTATATCAAGGAGTTCGACAAAGAGCGGCTCCTCAGGTATATCTTACGGCAGGCCGTGCAGGTGGAGCTGACGATTTAGCGGGGTCCCGGAGGCGATCTATCTGCAGGGCAACTTGCATCCTGCTTGCCCCTACCTCATGGGGGAAGGATTTCCCTTAGAATTCGCTCCCAATTCCCTCCGGAGATCTTGCGGATGCTTTCATCCGAAAACCCGCGATTCCCCATGGCTTGGAGAAGAGAAGGGTACCGAGAAACATTCTCCAGCCCTTCCGGGGTCTGTTGTATGCCGTCGAAGTCAGATCCCAGTCCCACGTGGGAGTCTCCTCCCACCAGTTGCATCATATATTCTATGTGCCGGATCACGTCGTCTTGTGTGGCGGGCTCTGTGGAAAGAAAAGTCGGGACAAAAGTGACACCGATGACCCCTCCCCGCTTTGCCAGGGCCTTTATCTGATTGTCGGTCAGGTTTCTGGGATGGTCGCAAAGGGCTCTGGCATTGGAATGGGAGGCGATGGGGGGGGTCTCCGAAATCTCCCAGGCGTCCCAGAATCCAGGCGGGGCGATGTGGGACAGATCCACAACCATCCCAAGCTGATTCATCCGCTCGATGACTCGTTTTCCGAAATGGGTGAGCCCACTGGGGTTGTCTGCCGCGTCCACACCGTCAGCCAGCTCGTTTCGGGTGCTCCAGGTAAGCCCCATGAGGCGAACCCCCAGATCGAAGTAACAATCGAGAAGGGCCAAGCTGCCGCCAAGGGCTTCGCCCCCTTCGATAGAAAGCAAGCCCCCCATTGTATCCGAATCCCCGAGCCGGTCAATGTCTTCCGCCCTCGTGACCAGGGAGAGACTTCCGTCACTCTCCCGGGCCTCCCTGTGAAAAAGGGAGATCATCTCCATGGTCCGTTTGATGGTATGGGAGGGCTTATCGTTCTCCTTCACATACATGGCAAAGACTTGAAACTTCACACCCGATTTCCGGAGCCTCTCCACATCCGCATGCAGTTTGGAGTCACCGGAGAAAGAAAGGATGGAAGATCCCGATTCCAGTGCCTTGCCGAGTGTATCTACATGAGCATCAATCACAATGTTATTCAGTTTCCCCCCTGACCATCTATTTTCGGAGATCTGCCTTCAGTCGTTCCGCAAGCCATGGGTTCGCGGGGATGCCCGAGAGCAGAGACTCAGCTTTGGACCAGAGTTTTCTGGCTTCCTCCTTGTTTCCCCTTCTCCAGGCATTCTCGCCCTGGGCTTCCAGGATATCGGGCTCGGACAGGGTGTTCCGGTACCCCGCGGCAATCTCCAATTCCTTCAGGGATTCACCCAGCTTCCCCTGTTCCGTCAGCACCCTTCCCATTCCAATGTGGGCGCGGATGTCGTGTGGATCCTCCTGGAGAGCATCCTTGTATGCCTGGGAGGCTTTATCGAGATTCTTGCCGCGGAAATAATAATCGCCGCGGTCCGTTTCAGTCTTGAACTCCAGAGTTTCTCTGAATTCATCCGGTTTCACCAGTGGAGTCACATGGCTGATCCAACGCCAGCCCATGAATCCGGCTCTGACCGTGATCTGGACGGGGAGCTCCGGGTTTCGTCGTGCGAAAAGTCGCCATCTCCATGGCGTTCGCAATGTGGAACGATCTTCTACTGTAATGGTATCGTCTCGAATGTGGATCACGCCTTCAAGAGTAGTGGGGGGGCGGGTGTCGAGGGCCTGATTCAGGGCAGGGAGGGCGCACGCGACAAGCCCCGCGAGAAGAAGAGCCGTCACGGCCCTTTGCCTCACAAGAAGGAGAAGCACAAAAACACAAAGGCCCACAACTGAAATGGGAAGCCAGGGGAGCTCCGGCATTTGACTCAAAGATATGGCTCCCGCAGCGCCTATGAAGACAAAGGCCAGAAAGGGAAGTACCCGTTTTCCCTTTCCGGCCCATAGGGTCGAGAACTGTTGGTTCAGATCAATTTCGCGAGGCTCGCCCACCTCTTACGCGGCAGCCAGCAAGGCCCTGAGGCCGAATCCTACGGCTGTTCCAATGCCTGCCCCCGCGCCTGTGGACAGAAGACCGCTCAGGACGCCATCCATGTTGGAATGCTGGAGCGTGGGCACCTGGTATTGTCCCACATTTTTCCACCTGATATCAGGGCTGAACCGAACCCAATAGCCATCTACCATATAATGAGAATGGCAGTGCGAATCATGGACATGACCGTGGCCGCCGCCGCAATTGTCGTACATCCAATGGCCGTTCTCGACGACGCGCTTCTCGGCGCCCACCATGGTGGGGTCCTGGATCGCCTTGGTCACCCATACTTCGCTCACCTTGTCTCCCTGAGCCGTGTGCAGTCCGATGGCCGCCCCTGTCCCGCCGCCAAGGACCGCCCCTGCGATCATTCCGGGGATATTCCCTGTCAGGTAGCCCAGTCCGGCGCCGGCCAATGCAGCGAGAACTCCGCTGATGACAGCCCGTTTGCCTCCATTGAAGGGCTCCTCCTGGAGCGTCTCTGTGACCTCTTTCATCTTGACCTTGCCGTCATTGTCATATTGCGGCTTGTCCAGGATGACGGGCTCGGGTCCCAGCTCACAGGATCCATTTGTGCAAGTCTGGTAGTCACTGAAAGGGCCGGGTGGAATCGGGCCCCAGGAATAGTAGTCATCGGGAATGCTTCCTCATTTTCCCTTCCTTTGCCTCAGGTTTCTGAGAGATCGGGGAAAGCGAGAGTCCTGTGCTTATGGTTCCCATGGCTTTTTGACCTCCTGCATGGCTGATTTTCCTTGATTTCCCCTCCCCACGTGGGAGGGTCTTCCCTCGAATTCCTCCCCCTTGAGGGGGGAGGTCAGGTGGGGGTGGAATTGCTACCTTCCTTCATTATACACAATCGAAAAGTTAACTGCCACACCCGGATGTGAAGGGTATGTAAACTCTTGGGGGAATTGATTCCTGAAAGCAGTGTTCTACTTCTCTTCCCCCGTGGGAATTCTTCCTTGATCGCCCCTCCCCTTATGGGAGGGGCTGGGGGAGGGCAGCAGGGGAGGTTTGGGTGAGGGGGTAACATGCGCTCATTGATAAGTTTTCTCTCAATCGCGATTTTCTTGTTGACGACTTTGGCCTGGGCGGCCGACCCGGAGATGGATGCCATACAGCGGGAGATCCAGGATGTCCAGGCAGAAATCGTAAAAGTCAATCAGGAGACCCAGGGGAAGCCCAATACGGGAAAAATGTTGAAACTGATCCAGCGCCTTCAGGAGCTGGAAGCCAGGAAAGTGGAGCTCGCCGCCAAAAAAGATCCGGGTTCTGTGACATTCCAGGAGAGAGATCGTATTCTCAATGGCTACATATTCAGCGGGCTGCGCTTCCTTCAGGAAGGTTATCCGGAGCGGGCGTTGAGGGAGATGCAGAAAGCGTGGGATCTTTCCGATCATCCCCTGGATCGGGCTGATGTGGCTGTACATCTTTCAGGTCTCTATTTGCGGGATCTGCACCACCTTGCTCGTGCAATCGAGTACGGCAGGGTCGTCCTCGATATTAGAAAGTACCCGATAAACCGTGATATTGATCGTTTCGAAAGCGAGGTCAAGGCATCCGGTGATGACGTCTCAGGTCTGGTCAAGATTGCGCGAAAAATCGTTACTGAGGATCCGCTGACATCCGAAATATACTTGAGCGCCTTCCTCAACTTCAAGGTCCCACTCTCTGCCACAGCCCGGGACAAAGCCTACAGGCTTCACACTCTTTTAAGAAAATATGCGTCTATTCGGTCAGGTATGGACCTGCGGATCTATCAGGATCTGGCGGATGCCTACGAGTTAATGGGTAAGAGCTTTGAAAGCGAAGCCTATCTTCAGGATTCCCAAGAAATCCAAAAGGAAGTAGCCGATAGGCTTAAGAGAGCGACGAAACAAGATACGGATAAGATTATTGAGGAGGTCAAGAGGTACACAGGGAAATCGTGGACCAGGCAGGAAGTTGACGAATTTCTTCCGAACCTGATGGATCGCAAATTCACCCAGGATGTCTTTCTTGCACAGCGATGGATTGCAAGGGGACGGTACCTGAGTGCAAAGGGAAAGGGTGAAGAGGCTAAGCAGACTTTTGCATCTGCCCGAAACCTTCTCGATTCAGCGGCACGACTTCTGCACGAACTGAAAGAACCATTTCAGCGAACTATTTCTCTGGACATGGGTGAGTCTTTGCTTGCAGAAGCAGAAAGGGACTTGCCAAGAGCGCTAAAATGGGCCAGGCAGCAGTTGCAAGATTTGGAAACCTATAACACAAGAACGAAAACGACCCGGGTCACCTATGCCGAGATTTATGCCAATCGCCGTATCGGGACCCTCTATCTTCGTTCAGGGCAGGTTGATGAGGCCCTGGCGCAGATGCTGAAGGTGGAATCTCTGTACAAGAGAGCCGAACAAGAGGCACAGACAGAGGGCTATAATATTGTTTTTCTTCATGACAAATGGGAGGCCTATCGAGATATTGGAGGCTGCTATCTTCGCAAGGCCGAAAGCAAGAAAGACCCTGCGGCCCTCGATCACGCCGAGTCCTATTTGCGGCGGGGCGTGGAGCTGGTGGATCAAACTTACAGGGGAGCTTCACGTAGATCCCTTGAAGACGAGTTTCCTCTCCGACAAACTTCCTCTTTATCAGGATTACGTGACCCTCCTGATGGAACGGGGAAAGGAGGAGGAAGCATACCGCTACGTGGAGCACGCAAAATCCCGGGCCTTGATTGATATGCTTGGAAACATGAAGATTCACCCTCGACGCGGGATGGACCCGACGCTTATTGAGAAGCTCGAGGAATTCAAGAAAAAACTCAAGGACCTCAGACAGGAATTGGAATCCCCAAAGGAGGATTCGGGCCGCTCCCGATCCGTTCGAGAGGAGTTCAGGGCTGTCCGCACCGCTCTTTCCGATTTTCTGCAACAGGTGGAGCTAAGAACCCCGGAGGATGCACTGATGGCTCTTAAGCAGGTACCGCCATTCTCGGCGACGGACCTGAAGAAGCTTACCCAGAATTCCGCATGGTCCGGCACTGTTTTCCTGGAGTTCTTCCTGGGTACAAAGGAATCCTACGGTTTTGTCTCCAGGGACGGAACCTTCCGAACTTTTCGCATTCCTGCGGGAGACCAGGAAATAAGAAAACGAGTCTCAAGCCTTCGGGATAAGATCAAGGGAAAGTCCCCCGACTGGAAGGAAGATTCCGCCGCCCTTTACGGGATCCTCATCAAGCCTGTTGAGAAAGAGATGGCAGGGGCCTCCAGGTTGGCCGTCATTCCCAACGGCCCCCTTCACTACCTTCCTTTTTCCCCACTCCTGGACGGGGCAGGAAAGCTCCTGATCGAAAAAATCCCCCTCTTTACTCTTCCCTCCGCAACGGTCGCCCGCTTTGTTCAGTCCGGCGGGGATAAGAAAAGCGATGAAATGCTCCTCCTTGCCAACCCTGACGGCAGCCTCCCCTTTGCCGAGGCGGAAGCGGCCGCCATCAATCAGGCTACAAAGCTTCGCCCGAGAATTCTACTGAAAAATCAAGCCACAGAAGGGACTGTAAAGAAACTCACCAGCTCTGCCGGCTATGTCCACTTTGCCACCCATGGGATTCTGGACGGCGGACAGCCCCTGTATTCCGCGCTGGTCCTGGCCCCTGACCAGAAGGAGGACGGTCGCCTGGAAATGCAAGAGATCTTCAATGAGCTGGATCTGAAACACACCCGTCTTGTGACCCTCTCCGCCTGCAATACGGCCGTAGGACCCGAGACAGGGGGAGATGAAATCGCCGGTCTCTCCAGAGCCTTCATGTATGCAGGCGCCCCCTCAGTCCTTGCTTCCCTCTGGGCTGTTGACGATTATTCCACATCCAGGCTCATGACCGAATTCTACCGAAATCTCTCGGGATCGGACAAGGCCCAGGCCCTGCAAAAAGCCCAACTGGCCGTGTATAGCGAGGAGAAAGTGAGTCATCCCTTTTACTGGGCCGCCTTTGAGCTGATCGGCAGCTTCCGATGACTTGCAACTTCACTTCTCCCCTCCCTGAAGGGACCACGCCACGAATTCCCCCCCCTCGAAGGGATCACGCCACGAATTCCCCCCTCTTGAAGGGGGTACGCGCTTTTCCATTCCTCCCCCTTGAAGGGGGAGGGTAGGTGGGGGTGACCGGTATCACTTCCTTGTCCAGGCAATGAGAAATGCCACATAGAGTATCGTGTAAAAACCAAGAAAAATTGCCACGAACGTGGGAAGCACAAAAATGAAAGCAGGGAATTTGAAGCCAAAAAGCCATTTGACGCCGTATATGAAAAGCGTCAGCAACACGGAAAAAACCGCCGCATCTATGTGCGCATGCCCGCCTATTCCAAATGAGCTCATTTGTCGCCTCGCGGATCAATCTTAGTGGCCCTAACGCCAATTCCTCCCCCTGACTCAACAGGATTTCCCGAGGGAACCAGAGAAGGGATCCGCATCCAGGAAGGTTTGCAGAAAAAACTGAACTAGAAAAGGTTGAAATTCCATGTGCTCTGATCTCTTGCGAAATGTCGGAAACACCCCTCTCCTTGAGCTCCGAAGAGTCGTCCCTCCTGATTGTGCCAGGGTATTTGCCAAGGCCGAGTTCATGAACCCCAGCGGCAGCATCAAAGACCGGATCGCCAAGTACATTGTGGAAAAAGCGGAAGAGCGGGGGGACCTCAAGCCCGGCGCCACCATACTTGAAGTCACCAGTGGAAACACAGGAATCGGATTCGCCATGGTAGGCGCCGAAAAGGGCTACCGCGTAGTCATCATGATGCCCAAGAGCGTCAGCGTGGAGCGAAGGAAGATGATCGAATCCTATGGCGCCGAATTGGAGCTTCTGGAGGACCTCCTTCAGATTCAGCACGCCGTAGAGCGGGCCATCGAGCTGGCCAAGGAAAACCCGAACATATTCCTCCCTCGTCAATTCTCCAATCCCGACAACCCCCAGGCCCATTTCGAGACAACAGGCCAGGAGATCCTCAAACAGGCCGGACCGGACATGGATGCCTTTGTCATGGGCGTGGGCACAGGAGGAACCCTCATGGGGGTGGGACGGGCTCTGCGCCAGGCCAACCCCAACATTCGAATCGTGGCCGTGGAGCCCGCCGAATCGGCCGTCATGTCAGGGGAATCACCCGGAAAACACGGGATACAGGGCTTTGCCGACGGCTTCATCCCTGAGATCGTGCGTCTTGATGAAATTGACGAAATCATCAAGATAAAGACTCAGGACGCCATTGACATGGCCAAACGCCTCGTAAAGGCGGAGGGCCTTTTCGTCGGAATAAGCGCCGGCGCGAATTCCCTTGCCGCCATCCAGGTCGCCCAGCGCCTCGGAAAAGGAAAAAAGGTGATCACAACCCTTCCGGACAGAGGCGAAAGATACCTTTCCATCTGGTGATTCCCGCGAAGCCCATTTCCCCGAAGGTGTACCCTGCTTGCGTCATTTCTTCCTCTTGTAGCCGCCTCTCGACTCCGCGGCCTGCGAGACTTTTCCCACCAGGTCCTTGCGAGAGGACCTCAGCCGGCCTTTCCTGGGCTCATCCACCCGGGCCTCCAGAATCGTGAGGGCAGCCTCAAGAAGATCGCACAAATACGCCGCCTTGTGAGCAGGCAGCCCACTGACCGCCCCCCAGAGCTTTCGGTAAACCGGAAGGTCCCTGTCCTTTATCTCTCCCCCCAGGAACCTGGCAGGATGCAGCCCCAATGCATTCGCGAAACGATCCAGTGCAATCAATGACGGGAGCTCCACTCCCCGCTCCACTTTGCTCACAAAAGTCACATGCATCCCCGACCTGTGAGCAAGCTCCTCTTGAGTCAATCCGGCTTCCTTCCGAAAGGCTCTTAAGCGACTCCCGATTTCTTTGGCATCCATAACCCCTCCTGGTCATTTATCATATCCCACCGGTTACGGAAATGCCATAGCCAATTATTCAATATATTGATAAATAGGGTTGACAAGTCAAATCCTTTGTAGTATATTAAAAGTTACCAAGATTCGGGATAGATATCTTGTATGAATTATTAATTTCATGACTTTGGTATTAATCTTCACGGAAGTGTAATAAATAACGATTTTTTTGCGGGATAGGGGGGGTTGATTCATTGATCGCAATACGCACAAGGTCTTATCGGCATCTCGCGGCAGCGATTGTTGGAGCGCCTATCACCGGAGCAGCCATCTTCCTGGACGGAAATCCCACAGGGCAGCTCACTCCCGCCACAATCACCAATGTGAGTCAGGCTACGCACACCGTAGCTGTGGCGAAGAGTGGCTACTCATCGGCGAGCCTGTCTGTCGCCGTGACAGCGGGCCAGACTGCGAATGCTCAGTTCAGCTTGACGCCCGGCGGCACCGGTGACAGTGTCTTGCCCCCGCCTGCGTTGGTTTCTCCTCAAAACAATAATAACCAGGTCCAGCCACCCCCTGGGTTTCTCTGGAGTTCTGTGTCGGGAGCTTCCAATTATCAGTTACAACTCTCAGACAAACTGGACTTCTCAAGCCTCCTTCTCAATAAGATTCTTCCCGCCACTTCCTATCCATACGTATCAAGCGACTTCCCTCCGGGCTTCCAGTTTTCTTCTCAGTTCACTTACTATTGGAGAGCATACTCGCTCAATGCCGTGGGGAAAGCTGGAAATCCGAGTGATGTCTATGCTTTCCAGCTTGTGACGCCCTGGCCTCCGGTGTTCCGCCATGACGGCGCCGTGCTTTCCCTGGAAGCGGACCCACCGAAGCCAAAGAGCGGCCACAAGGTTACCGTCAAAGTCAAAATCGGAAACCTGGGCGGTGTGACCGAAAACAATGTGCTCCTCAGGCTGGAAGCTGATGCCGCAGAAGTGGGGACCACAACGATCCCTGTGCTTTCCGCAGGCGATGTGAATCAGCAAACCATTGAATACAAATGGACACCCGGTCTTCCGGGAAATCGGTCATTGAAAGCCACCATCAGCCTCCAGACCACAGATGACTATACTCAGAACAACGCCATGGAGAAAACTGTGGAAGTCGAGCCGGACGGCAAGAGGGAGTGCATAATAGGTCCTGTAGATCACCTGAATGTCGTTCCGAACGAAGGCTATCAGAGCATAGTCGTTCCCTTCCGGTGCTCCGGAAATCCTCCGGAAAAAGTGACATTCCGGCTCCCCACGGAGGATATTCCTCCAGGCATTTACGCTTTTCTGGCTGCCGGCCAAACCACGGGATCAGAGATCGCCATCCTGGCGGCGGACCTTGCTCGATCCGGACTCACCCTGTATGTCAGTGCCGATACGAATGCCCAGAAAGAGAACAAGGTAACCCTGGAGATGCTGGAGAGCGGAGACAAGACCCCAAAGAGAATCCCTGTGAAAATCCGGGTTGAGGAAACTGTTGTAACAATAGAACCCGTGCAAGATACTGAGCTAAGCGCAGGCAAAGAGAAGAAAAATGTTTCCATTCCTCTTCACATACAAGGAAAATCTCCCGAGAAAGTGGATATTCGACTTACCGGCCTGCCATCCGGGATTTCCGCTGTTCTTGTTTGTGGGGACAAGAGAAGCCAGGGTGGTGTGCTTTCCTTATCAGGGAAGGATCTGAAGCAGTGCAGCCGCAGCCTCTCCCTGGAGCTTGAGACCGTGCAGGAAACGCCCAGCGGAGAATTTCCGGCATCACTGGTAATTGAAGTGGCCGGAAAACCACAACCTCCTGTCCCCCTCAAAATCAAAATTCATGCTTTTGCAGCCTCCAGGGGTGACTTCGAGGCATCCCTTAAAAATTCTGAAATTGTTCTGTACAATTACCAGTACCCGATGCCGACAATCTCGTTTCGCGTTAGAGCGGACAACGATTTACACCCTCCTCTGAAAATAAGAATGAAAGACTTTCCGAAAGGACTCTCGGCGTGGTTTCAACGAGATGGTTCATTTACTTCCGACTTCGACGAAATATCGCTACTATCCAACATTGATCGGTTAGGAGCTTCCTTCTATATATGGGAACTGCCTGTGGGGCAGTATGAGTGCAAGTTCCTGGCCACAGGCGGAGGAAAAGAAAAGGAAATCAAGCTGGCCGTAAGAGTAATTGAACCCTCAAAAACAGTGGATTGGGGAACCTGGCCATCCGGGACTCCGCCTCCGGAGGGGGGACCGACTCCTTCCGGCACGACTCCCCCTGGCTCTCCTGTGTTGCCCGGTGAGACGACTCCCGGCACGGCCCCCTCGGGCACTCCCTCGTGGCCCGGTGAGACGACCTCCTGGTCAGTTTCAAGCGGATCGGGCACTCCTTATCGGCCCATGATTCCCACATCTCCCCCCCTCCTCCCGAACCTCCCTGCCGAAACGACAACCGACCCTACCGGTCAAGCACCTTCTCAGCAGATACCTCGCCCTCGGTGGCCTGTCCGTATTCCGGCACTCACTCTTCCTGTAAAGACCTCGATGCCGGCGGACGGAAAACCCATCCCGCTGGGTCCGGGCGTCTTCTCGCGTCTCGTGTTTTCCGTCGAGGACAGCAGAGGAGAAGGTTTTCTATTGACCCAGAGAGAGACTTCATTTCTTGACTCCCAGGGTGCTTCCATCGGAGAATTCGTTACAGAGGTAATGGAAAGCCCGATCCAGGTCAATACATCCGGTTCCAAGAGCTGGGAGGAAATCATCTACCTTCCCCCTGCAGTGCTTATTGAAGCGAGCAGGCAAGGAATTTCAAATCTTGTGGCAGTGCGGTCCCTGCGGGGCCCTTCATCCAGGACCCGACAGGAGATAGCCATTGAAGCTCTTCTTCCCATCACCATCCCGGGAGCGCCGTTTTCGGCCCAGGGTCCTCGGTCCTGGCGGAATGCCCGCCTTTCTTTGAAAACCTCCCTTATTTTCGAAGGAGCAAACAAGGCCCCGGTTCTCGTGGAGCTTTCAATCCCTGCGAAGGAGTCGGGAAAGGGTCGCTTCAGCCTTCTCCATGTGCCATCGGGACAGTATCGCCTTGTAGTGGAAAAAGAAAAGAAAGTTCTCTATGATGAGCCTTTTGTCGTCAAAGAATTTTCATCCCTGAACAATTCCGCCTGGTCCCAGCCATTTACCACTATTGTCTTTTCAAATGCCATTCCCATCATCCAGATGGCCGGGCAAACTGTGCACATTCGTGTCGGACTTGTCAACTCAGGCACCGTTCCATGGGGAATAGGGGAATATGCCATAACAATAGACCTGTTTCGAGACGGCACTTTCATTTTTGCCACCCCCCCCTTTCAGGGGACCTCTCCTGTGCGGCTTGGAGAAACGGTCATTCTTTATGTGCCGGTGGATCTCCCTTCCGATTTTCGTGGAGAGTATCAATACCGCGTTCGCTTTCTCTTCAAGGACCAACCTCTTGTCATCTCGGAGCCCCGCTATTCGTTCCGGGTGGTGGAAAGGCTCACAGAAGCGCCAAAATTCAAACAGGAAGTCCATGGAGACACGTCCACCAATTGGCTCTATGACGAAGCCAACGGCGGGCGGGCCACAGGAACGACAAACCTGACCGCAAAGCTCTCTCCCCAGAGCAGTCTGAGCTTCTATGGGTTCACAGACCAGAATGCCCAGACCAGCACAAACCACCTGGATTTCTATGGTCCGAGCACCCAGGCAAAACTGGGATACCACTACGGCGATTTATCGGAACTGGCATTCAACGGAAGCAGCGGCCCGGGTGTGGGAGTGACACAGCAGATTGGAAAAGGGAAACTTCAGTTGCATAACATGCGGATCCAAAAGCCCAGGGAAGGTTCTCCTTTTTCAAACGGAGCCTATGAGCGAGCCCTCTGGGCGCAGAAATTCTCGGTGCCTTTGGGACGAAAAGTGGAGGTCGGTTTCCTCAGTCTCCACAGTTATGACAAGACAGATTCCATCGTAACCCCTGGACCAACCCTCACTGCCGCTTCCAATGATGCACTGGCAACGGATCTTGTCTGGCGGTTTTCCCCTTATGTTTCTTTTCAGGGCCTGTATGGAACAAGTGTGCTGGATGACCGGAGTCGCGGCATCGAGCCTCTTCAGGATCGCGCATGGAAAATGCGCCTGCGGGCCAATAACAGGGACTACAGTCTGTCCTTTGACGGAAGTTTCTACAAAACGGGCCTCGATTATTTCTCTTTCGGCGCCCCGGGACTGGTCAATGACCGCAGGGGATACGAGCTGGGCGGAAACTGGAGAACATCGCAAAAGCTCTCCATGCAAGCTGCCTTTTCCGGTTACCACAACAATATCAGGGCGAATTCGGCATTGGCCAGATTGTCCAATGACAATATGATCCTGGGCGCATCGTATTCTTTGGCGCCAGCGACCCAATTGATGCTGAATTACAGCCGGAACGGGTTTCAGACCACAGGAAGCACTTCTCCCACGGAGAATCGAACCTGGAACACCTCCGTTTCTCTAAGCCACGCAATGAGCAATGGGCTTAATTTCAGCACAAACTGGTTCTTTTCTGAATTTCGGGATTACACGAATCTCTCGCCGGAGCTCTCGACACAGAGCTCCAATTTCAATCTTTCCAAGACATTCCGCAATCAAAGCACCATAAGCCTCAGCCATAATATCAATACATCCACCAATCTCCGCACCGACATAGCTTCCGTAAACCGGTTCTCCTCATTGAACTGGAACTATTACATCATTCCGGACAGGTTCCTGGCCCTTGTCGGCCTCTCGCAAAACACGTCCAAAAACGTCCCGTTTACCGATTCGGTGAATGATTTGGTCAGCCTGGGCTTTGCCTACAAGCTGTGGCGGAATCACATCCTCGGCTTTGGTTGGACCTGGAACCAGATGGAAGACAAAGTGACAAGCCAGAACAGCTTCAAGAATCGGGCATTTAATATGAATTACAATACACGGTTCTAAACAGAAAAAGGGGTAACTACTCAGGTGTTTTCCTCCCCCCTTGCGGGGGAGGATTAAGGTGGGGGGTGAGGTGCGGCACGGGACCAGGGATCGGGGAGAATGTGGCTCTACCCAATTTCCTCTCCCTGAGGGAGCCCCGCCCAATTTCCTCCCCCTTGAGGGGGGAGGTTAGCCGCCACAATTCCCTCCCCCTTGAGGGGGGAGGTTAGGTGGGGGTGAACGGTTACAACAGAAAAAAGAGGGAGGATGTGTCGTGATGGCGAGATTCTTATCTCTTGTTCTGGTGCTTTGTGTCCTCTTGGCAGGGCTTGGGGCCTATGCCGATGTGGTTGCACCTATCTCCGTGGATCCTCCCACCTTGGATTTGGGCGCTCAAAGCTCAAATGCCATAGTTACGATAAAATGGGCGCAACCCGGCCCCTGGAGACTGGAAAAAGACCAGCCCTGGATCTCCATCTCCCCCAATCCCATGGGACCCGACAGCCTTCGTCTCCAGGTATTTGTCAATCGAGCCGGCCTGCCTCCCGGGAATCATGCAGGCAAAGTCATGGTTTTCATTGGAAACCTACCGCCGGTCGTCATTCCCGTCAAGATGGCTGTAATGGACCAGAGCGGGACGCCGGGCACACCCCCCACGCCACCCGGAACAATGCCGCCCCCGCCGGGACGGCTTGAAATCTCCCCCGCCACGGTCTCCTTTCCGAAGGATGACACAAGCCTCCCTGCAATGCTCACCAATCGAGGTTCGGCGCCGTTACAGTGGAGGATTGCTCAGAAACCTGGGTGGCTCACCGTATCCCCCACCTCTGGCATGATTCCACCTGGGGCGAGCGCACAGGTGATGATCACATTTCCAAGCTGGGTAGCAGGCGTGCGCGAAGGGCAGGTACTGTTCGAAACGGCGCAGGGGCAACCGCCGATCCCTTTGGTGGTGCAGATCCCCCCGGCCCCTGCTCAGCTTTCCATTCAAGATGTTCAGGTCACGGATGTCACGGAAAATGGGGCCACAATTCGATGGACAACCAGCCTTCCGGCCGGGCACCAGGTTGAATACGGCCCAAGTCCATCTTTCGGCCAGTACTCGCCTCCAATCCCGAGCCCTGCCACATCCCATGCCGTCCAACTGAGCGGACTGACTCCAGGCGGTAAGTACTACTACAGGGTCCGCTCCACAGCGGGGTCCGTCAGCGCCATGGAGCCTCATGGCGGCGCGGATGAGGCGCATTCCTTTGTCACAAGAAGCGTGGCCATAACTCCACCGCCTGTTCTGACACTGGATCGGGAACAAATGGAATTCGGCCCACAGCAGACAGAGCAGTTGCTAGTCATTCGAAACACGGGGGGCAGCGATCTGAACTGGCAAACCCTACCCTCACCGCAGGCAACAGCCGAACCCCCATCAGGGAAGCTGGGGCCAGGCGCATCGGTTCAAGTGCGCATCCAGGTGAATCGCAAGGGGATGCAGCCGGGAGAGCATTCAAGTCTTCTGGCTCTCACAAGCAACGGTGGAAACAAGCAGATTGCCTTGCGCATCCACGGCCCTTCATCTGCTAAGGTGGAAGTCCAGCCGGCCGAGCTTTCCTTCGGCGAAGCCGCCGATCGCCTCGAATTGGTCCTTTCCAACAAAGGGGAAGCCTCGACAATAGTGCGACTGGCCTCTCCTGATTTGCCAGTCCAGTTTCAGCCATCCCCTGAAGTTGTTCTGGAAGGAAGTGCCACAGCCCGGGTGACCGTGATTCTGAATCGCACGGGAAAGCCTGCAGGCGCGTATCGTGGCGCAGTTTCGCTTCAGTGGCAGGGCGGAGCCACTCAAGTCCAGGCGCAGTACGCTGTAAAGGGAGAACCTGCAGGGTCGCCCCCACTGCTGGTTGTGGATCGGGAAAGGGTAACTTTCGGTCCAAATGAATCGGAGCAACGGCTGCAGCTCAAGAATGGCGGAGGCCAGGACTTGATCTGGAGGATCGAGCGCCATGTCTTTTGTTGGGCGCCCTCCGGCGAGATTCAAGTTCAGGCGGAACCCTTGTCAGGGACGCTCAAACCCGGTGAGAGCGGAATTATCACTTTGAGAGTGCCAAACATCCCTGCCCGCCTGCCTGCAGAGGGACTTGAAAGTGTCGCGACCCCGCCCGGAATCGCTCCGCCGCCACCAGGGCGTCTGATCATTGGAAGCAACGGAGGAGTCAAGACCATAGAAGTAACCCTCCAGTTGCCCCTGCCTGAGATACCTCGCCTGGAGGTCTCGCCCAAAGGGCTGAACTTCGGAGACGCCATTCCGTCGGCCTCCCTCTTGATCAGAAATTCAGGGAAAGGCGCATTAAAGTGGCGAATCGAGGGGAACCCACGGTGGCTTGCTATGAGTCAGATGTTTGGGCAAGGCGACGCAACCGTCATCCTTACCCCTGATAGAAAGCAATTCAAAGGGGAGGCCAAATTCAGTCTCACCGTCACATCCAACGGGGGAACCAGTACCATAGAGGGAATGTGTTTTTCCCCTATCAAGCCTGCCGTCTTGGCTTTGAGGCCCGAAACCCCTTTGGCATTTCCTTTGGGCGCCAATGAGCAAACCATCGGCATCCAGAACACGGGAGAGGAGCGTCTGAACTGGAACGCAATTCTCCCTCAAGGGGTGACCGTGACTCCTCAGAGCGGCGCCCTGGGACCGGGCGAGTCGGGACAGGTCAAAATTGCCGTTAACAGAGAAGCCCTTCCCAGCGGCTCACCTGTCCTGATTCGTTTTGCCGGAAACGGCGGGAGCAAGGACCTGGCTCTCCAAATTCAAATGCAACCCCCTACCGCCGGATCCCTCAAGCTCGGCCAGGATCAGGTGGTTTTTACAAAAGACGATTCCTCTGCGAACGTGCGCCTTACGAACGAAGGATCAGCCAGAGTGGACTGGCGGATTGACTCTGTTCCTCCTCTGGGGATACAGTTGTCTACCCGTGGCGGTTCGCTTGAGCCCAGGCAGAGTGCGGAACTTACCATAAGATTCCCCAGTTATGTAGATGTGCAGCCGCGAGAAGGGGTTGTGCTCATTCAAACAGGGATTCCCGGCCAATCCCCTCTGGCCCTCAAGGTTCAGATACCGGAGCCCCCTTACCAAGTCAAAATTGAAAACCTCAGGGCAACGGTCATTTCGCCTACAGAAGCTACCATCGAATGGAACACGACCCGACCTGCCGGAAAATATGTCCAATACGGCACAACACCGGCCCTGGGTCAACACTCCGTGCCCACGGCAGGGAAAGAGACAACGCACCAGGTTCGCATTACAGGACTCAAACCCGGCGCCAAGTATTATTTCCAGGCTCATTCAGGGAGCGAATCGGTCAATGCCGTATACCCTCCGGCACCGAATGAGCAGTATACGTTTACCACGACAGGCGGTATTGTCCGCCCGCCGATGTTGGTAGTGGATCGGGACAGCCTGGTTTTTACGCGCGAGCGACTGCAGCACAAATTCACGGTGCGAAACGACGGAGGCCGGGACCTGGAGTGGCGCATTCAAGCTCCTGGAGACTCCCTGCAATTCGATCACCCAGGTGGAACCCTCAAACCAGGAGGGAGCGAGTTAGTATCAGTCAGCCTTGCCCAGATTTACCACACTGCAGGGCCTTCAGAGGAAGAGGCCTTCGTCGCCAAAGCTCCCAAGAACCTGATTATCGAAAGCAACGGGGGAACCAAAACAATAGCACTGTCGTTCATTGTCATTCCTATTCCTCCAAAACGCGAGCCGATGCTGAAGGTTTCCCCGGGTCAAATTGACTTCGGAGAAGCCCTTCCATCTGCGCCCCTCACGATCAGCAATGCCGTTCCAAACACGACCCTGGACTGGAAAATCGAGGGGGCGCCGGAGTGGCTCCGCATCAGCCTGCCATCAGGTCAAAACAATGCCGTTATCCATCTCACGCCGGATCGGAAACTGATCCAGGGCGAAGGCCGCTTCAGATTGACTGTGACTTCGAACGGCGGAACCGCGATTGTCGAAGGAATCTGTCGCGTAGCGATCAAGCCTGCTGTGTTGTCGCTCAAGCCGGATAGTTCCCTTGCGTTCCCAGCAGGGACGAACGATCAGGTCATCTCCGTTATGAACACCGGGCAGGCAGACCTGAATTGGACTGCCGCCCCACAACAGGGTGTGGCCATCACACCACAGACTGGGACTGTGAAAGCCGGGGAATCCGTCACTGCCAGAATCAGCGTGAACAGGGAAGCCCTGCCAAAGGGGACGCCCGTCACAGTCCGCTTCGGCGGAAATGGCGGCAACAAAGACTTGGCCCTTCAGGTGCAGTTCCAGCCGCTTCCTACTGCTATGCTGGAAATCACGAGTCCAGCTTTAGGATCTCTGGTGGATCGCAACATTCGGGTAACCGGGAAGGCTACTGGAGTTTCTGAGGTGGAGGTCTTTGTGACCACTAATCAACCATATTTGCAGGGCAAGGCCCAGGTGCGTCCTGATGGGACTTGGGAAGGAAATGCGGTTGTCGGTGCGGCAGACGACTACGGAGTTACAGCGAAGATCTATGCTATTGCCGGGACGGTGCGCTCCCAGGAC
>JACPDT010000235.1:0-26865 GCA_016183865.1 Armatimonadota bacterium
AATGTTGGATCTCTTGAAACTACGGACTCTCAGCCAGGGTGAAATAGACTCCTTCGTCGAGCTGGGAGAGGCCGCCAGGGATCAGCTTGTTGAGATTCTCGACTCACCGACGGTGTGTGTCAACGAGAAGTATAATGCCGTGCTGGTTCTCAAGGCCCTCGCGGAAAAAGGGGAGATTGCCATCCCCGGAGAGCCCCTCCGTCGTTTCGTGGAGAATGAGCTTCAACTGGCATACCACCGAATGCTCATCATGCTTCACGGTCAGTTCCAGGTAACCCGGGGCGTGGAGCTTCTTTTCCAGCACCTTGAGGAGAAAAACGGCGAGGCTCTTCTGGCTTGCATTCGGGCACTATGCATGACCGGAGAAAATGTCTTGTGCATTCCCAGGGCCACAATCTACCAGGTTCGGAACAAGGGCTCGGCGGAGTGGCAGGAGCTCACGACCGCATTGCGTGGAATGGCCGACCAGGAAATGGCTCAGTTCCTCCTTGTGCTCATGGAGAGCGAGCCGGGCCGCATAAAGGACACCGCCCATAAGGCATGGAAAATGGCGCCCCTCCCTCGGGATGAAGCCCTGGGTGAGATGCTGAAGGATCGCGACATATGGGTCCAGGTATGCGCTCTTTACATCATAGGAGAAATGCAGGTCCTTTCCTTGAAATGGGAAGTATTCAAGAAAATCGAGGATCCCGACGAGGTGGTCAGAGAGACCGCCATACGGTCCCTCGGCCTCATGAAAAAAGACATCAGGGATCCCGTTATTCTCGAAACCTTGCAACAAATCGTCACAGTCGAGGAAGGGGCGGCGAAGGATGCCGCGAAACTGGTTTTAGAGGCGGCTGCCGTGTCGGACCGCACCGCTGAAGATATCCAGGAGGCCTATGAAAGGGGATGAAAGGCAATGGGAAAGGGAAATGCCCGACGGGGCTCAACCCTTGTGGCATCGGTGGAAGATGAGACCCTGCTCCTGGCTCAGGTGGTCATCTCTTCTTATGACGCCGTTATTACCAAGACATCGGAGGGAATAATCACGACCTGGAATCAGGGAGCGGAAAGGATTTACGGGTACACAGGAAACGAGGCTGTGGGACAACCCATCTCCTTCCTGCTTCCCCCCGGCCATCGGGATGAGGTGCCCGGGATCCTGCAGCGCATCAAGGCGGGCGAGCTGATTCACCATTACGAAACCGTTCGGAGGCGGAAGGACGGAAGAGTCATTGATGTGTCTCTCAGCGTCTCGCCCATCAAGGACAAGAAAGGCAAGATTTTCGGCGCGGCCACCATTGCCCGCGATATTTCGTCTGATGTCGCCGCCCGCAGGCAATCGGAAGAGCAGTTGGCGGCTGCTTCCCAATACGCAAGAAGCCTCATCGAATCATCCCTCGACCCTCTTGTCACCATCAGCGCCGATGGAAAAATTACCGATGTCAATGAAGCGACGATGAAAGTAACCGGCATCCCCCGAGACAGGCTGATCGGAACCGACTTTTCCAACTATTTTACGGAGCCGGAAAAAGCGCGGGAAGGCTACCAGCAGGTGTTCGCCAAGGGTTTTGTAACCGACTATCCCTTGACCATCCGCCACAAGAAAGGCGGCCTTACAGACGTATTGTACAATGCCAGCGTTTACAAAGATACCGGCGGCGAGGTGCGCGGCGTCTTCGCAGCCGCCCGGGACGTGACCGAGCAGAAGCAAGCCTCCCAGTACGCAAGAAGCCTTATCGAGTCATCCCTCGACCCTCTTGTCACCATCAGCGCCGATGGAAAAATTACCGATGTCAACGAAGCGACCATCAGGGTAACAGGTATTCCCAGAGACAAGCTGATAGGCACCGACTTTTCCAACTATTTTACGGAGCCGGAAAAAGCGCGGGAAGGTTACCAGCAGGTATTCGCAAAGGGTTTTGTAACCGACTACCCCCTGACCATCCGTCACAGGAAAGGCGCACTCACGGACGTTCTCTACAACGCCAGTGTCTATAAGGACACTCAGGGCAAGGTTATCGGCGTCTTTGCCGCCGCCCGGGATGTTACGGAGCGAAAAAGGGTTGAAGCGGAGCTGGCCGAGCAGCGGCAGAGAGAGCTGGATCGTCTGGCCGAGCTGGAAAAGTTCCAAAAGCTGACAGTCGGGCGCGAGCTCAAGATGGTGGAGCTGAAGAAGGACATCGAGGAGCTTAGAAGGGAAAACGAAAATCTTCGAAGGATGGCAGTCGGCTAACACAATGGCTATAGCAGTCGAACAACGGGAGAAAGAAGAAAGCCTCCATCGTCGCTTTCGGGAGCTCGAAGAGACCCATCGCGCGACACTGAACATCCTGGAAGACTTCGATGAGGAGCGGTCCAAGCTCCTGGAGTTTCAGCAGGCCACCATGAATATCCTCGCAGACTTCGATGAGGAGAAAACAAAGCTCCTGGAGTTTCAGCAAGCCACCATGAATATCCTCGCAGACTTCGATGAGGAGAAAACAAAGCTCCTGGAGTTTCAGCGAGCCACCATGAATATCCTCGCAGACTTTGACGAAGAAAAGGCGAAACTCAAAGAGGCTTCGAGAGTTTCAGCGGGGCACCATGAATATTCTCGAAGACATGTACGAGGAGCGCGGCAGGCTGGACGATACCCAGCGCGCTCTCCTCAATATTCTCGATGATGTGGAGACCGAGCGAAACCTGGCGGAGCAGTCCAAGACGCTTCTCGAGTCGGTCAATAAGGAGCTTGAGGCTTTTTCATACTCCGTATCCCACGACCTTAGAGCCCCCCTTCGGGCAGTGAGCGGTTTCGCGGAAGCGGTTCTGGAAGACTACTCTCCCCTGCTGGATGATGGAGGAGTAAAATATCTGGGGCTCATCGCGGAAAACGCCAAGAAAATGAGCCGCCTCATTGACGACCTCCTGGCATTCTCAAGAATCGGAAGACGGGAGATTGTGAAAACAGGGATCAATCTCAGGGAAATTGCGGTGCAAACTTTCAATGAGCTTATTTCTCAGGAACCTGGGCGTCACGTTGTATTCAATGCCCACCACGTACCTGAGGCGTATGGCGACATATCCATGATTCGCCAGGTATTGGTAAATCTTCTGTCAAATGCGATCAAGTTCACGCGACCGGTCAAGGCGGGGGTGATAGAGTTCGGCTGGCAAAGGGGAGCTTACCATATCAGGGACAATGGCGTAGGATTTGACATAGAATATGCCGGCAAGCTTTTCGGCGTTTTTCAGAGACTTCACTCGGAAGCGGAGTTCGAGGGCACCGGCGTGGGTCTTGCCCTTGCTCATCGAATCGTAACCCGTCACGGGGGAGAAGTTTGGACAAAGAGCCGGATAGGCGAAGGGGCGACATTTTTCTTTACCTTGCCGGCCAAAGGCAAAGTGGGTTCCCATTGGAGGAATCGAAAGTTTTAGCCCGAAACTACTCTTAGTAATTCCCCAGTTGCGAAAGAAGCACAATGAGCTGCCAGGCCATTCCACCAGTAGAGATAATAATAATTGAGGACAACCAGAGCGATGTCGAGCTTTTGACACGAGTCTTCAGGAAGCATAACCTGGCCAATGATGTCACTGTCTTGAAGGATGGCGTCGAAGCGCTGGACTATCTCCTCGGCGGGAACAACAATACCTGTAATGTCAACAAACCCAGGCTGATTGTGCTGGACATAAAGCTGCCGAAGATTGACGGAATCGAAGTCTTGAGCCGCATCAAGGCCGATGACCGAACCAGGAGCATTCCGATCATGGTTTTGACATCCTCCAAGGAAGACAGGGACTTGAAGGCTGCAGAGGAAGCAGGCGTTAATTGTTATGTAACCAAACCCATAGATTTCAAAGGTTTTGCCTCTGTTGCATCGGAGTTGGACATGTGTCTCTTGCTCGTAAGCAAGAAGACGGGCGGGTTTGACTATGGAACTGAATAAGAAACTCCGGGTCCTGATTTTTGAGGATAACCTTTCAGACGCCGAGCTGATCAAGCGGCAATTACTAAAATTGGGCATGGATTTCGAGGCTCAAGTCGCCCCTGACAGGAGTTCTTTTGCTTCCGCTCTCGAAGAGTTTGCTCCTGACATCATTCTTGCCGATTACTCCGTTCCGGGATTTGACGGAATGGCTGCCTTCGATCTCGCAAGAAAGATCTTCGCCGATATCCCTGTAATCATCGTTTCAGGAGTCATCGGGGAGGACCTTGCCGTTGAAGCTCTGAAGGCAGGCGCCACCGACTACGTACTGAAAAACAACCTGGCAAGACTCGCGCCCGCGGTAAGTCGGGCGATTGACGAAACCACGCAATTGGCCGAGAAAAAAAGCATCGAGGCGGTAAATTCTCGGCTTTTTGGAGAGCTGAAAGAAATCGCCGAGCTGAATCGGACATTGAATGAAATCAATGGGATCATCCATTCCACTTTCAACATGAGACGGGTGATGCAAAAGGTTCTGAGGGAAGCAGTCAAAGCCATCGGCTGCGAGGTCGGCAGTATCAGCCTGCGGGAAGGCAGCCATTGGGTCCGAGTCGCCCTTTGCGGCCTGCCGAAGGAGATCCTCGGCGAGAGGTTGACAGGTTGGCAGAAAAAGATGGCGGCAAGTGTCGCGGAGACCAGGAAACCTGTGATAATGAACAACCCGAGAGATGACGGTGGGTCCTTTTCGGCCGAACACGGCACCACCCCCTCCATGGCATTGCCCATTTCCTCCAGAAACAAGGTAGGGGGCGTGATCTTTTTTGACCGCCCCTCAGATCCACTCCCGTTCGGTCAGAGCAGGGTTGACTTTGCCGTCAAGCTGGCAGCCTCGCTGTCGCTGGCCCTTGAGAACGCTCGGCTCTATGAGGAAGAGAGGCAGGCAAAGCGGCTGGGAGACGCTCTGAACAATATCAACGCTGCAATCAGCTCGATCTTTCAAGTTGATAAAATTATGGAGACAGTGACCAGGGAATCAGCCAGGGCGATCGGGTCGGAATCGGCCGCCATCTTCGTCAGGGATGGAGACTTCTGGCGTCTGGAGCATCTGTTCGGCTACTTGCGGGAACACTCTCCCGAGCTGCGGGGCTTGGCTTTTACCGCCGAGCAGGTTCAGGCCGAGGCTCTCGCAGCCCAGATCGAACGGCCCATCGTCATCCATGACGCCCGTAATGACCACAGGCTCTCCCCCTTACTTGTCGAAAAATTTGAGGCCCGGTCCGTATTGGCCGTGCCCCTTACGGCCAGAGGGCAAATCAACAACGAGCTGGTATTTGTGTATCATACGGCGCCGGTGATCTTCACGGACGCCCAGATTGATTTCGCCCAAAAACTGGCTGCTGCAGTTTCGCTGGCCGTGGAAAACATCCGCCTTTTTGAAAGGGAGCACGAGATAGCCGAGACGGTGCAGGAGGCCCTGTTGATGATGCCGGAAACCCTCTCGGATGTTGCTTTTGGTCATCTTTACGAATCGGCGACCGAGACCGCAAAGGTGGGTGGCGATTTCTACGATTTGTTCGAGCTTGAGCCCGGGCGGGTCGGTGTAGTCATAGGAGATGTCGCCGGCAAAGGGTTGCAGGCAGCGGCCGTGGCCACCCTTGTAAAGGACGCGATCAAGGTATATGCCTTTGATGGCGAGCTCCCTGCCGGTGTCATGTCAAAGGCAAACTCCGTCATCATCAAGAATACCCCCATGACAATGTTTGTCACCGCCTTTTTCGGCATATTGGACAGGGCAAGCGGGAGACTTACATACTGCTGCGCGGGTCACCCGCCCGCTTACATTCTTGAAACGGACGGGACGGTGGCGGAGATGGAATCAGGGGCCCCTGTTGTCGGTGTTTTTCCTGATGCAGACTACGGGGATGAGAGCCTGATCTTGAAGCCAGGCGACCGACTCGTATTGTACACCGACGGCATCACCGAGGCCAGGAGAAATGGTGAATTCTTCGGCGAATCGGGCATCAAGCAGTTGATCGAGAAGAGCGCAGGGCTGCCTGCTGAGAAGCTGCCGCTGGCCATCTTTCAAGACGTCAGCGACTACACCGGCGGCGCCCTGGCGGATGACGTGGCGCTGCTTGTCGTATCATTGAAAATATGAAAGGGGATAGGCAGTGAAGATCCTGGTTACAGGGGGCGCCGGATTCATAGGGTCTCATGTCGTTGATGCCTGTCTGGCGGCCGGTCATCAGGTCTGGGTCCTGGACAATCTTTCCTCCGGACACCGTGAAAATCTAAATCCCGGTGCTGAATTCGTCCAGATGGACATCCTGGATTCCGCAGTGGAGCAGGTCTTCAAGCGGGAGCGATTCAATCTGGTCAGTCATCACGCTGCCCAGATTGATGTGCGTAAATCGGTTGCCGATCCTGCCTTTGACGCAAGAGTGAACGTTCTGGGCGGCCTGGGGATTCTCTCCCTTTGTGCCCGGTACGGAGTGAGAAAGGTAATTTATGCATCAACTGGAGGCGCCATTTACGGCATTCCCAGGGAGCTTCCCGCCGGGGAGGACCATCCCATTCGTCCCCTGGCCGCATACGGAGTGAGCAAACACTGCCTGGAACATTACATCGAGCTTTTCAGCGACCTCTATGGCCTGGAATACACGATCCTCCGCTATGCCAATGTTTACGGGCCCCGGCAGGACCCACACGGGGAGGCGGGCGTTGTCGCCATTTTTATCGGGCGGATTCTGTCGGGAACGGTTCCTGCCATTTACGGCGATGGGGAGCAGACAAGGGATTACGTGTACGTGGCCGATGTGGCCAGGGCAAACCTGCTGGCTCTCGACGGCGGGAACAGCCAGGTTCTGAACATCGGCACAGGCGTGGAGACTTCGGTGAATGAGTTGTACCGCAAGATTTTGAGGCGCATCCCCACGCCTCTTGAGCCCAGGTATTCGCCTCCCAGAGACGGTGAAGTGAGCCGGATCAGCCTGGGATGTGAGAAAGCAAGCCGCCTTTTGGGCTGGAGTCCCGAGGTCCCCCTCGATAAGGGGCTTGCTCAAACCGTGGAGTACTTTCGGGAGGTGCATCAGTCGGCGCTGAGCCCGACGATTCGGTCATGCGAGTAGCCACTGCCGTCCAAATGCGGGAAATGGATCGCAAATGTATTTCCGAGCTGGGCATTCCCGGCGTGGTTCTCATGGAGAATGCCGGACTGGCCGTGTATCGCGCTGCTCGCGGGATTCTTCAGGATCTTCCCCGAAAGCGCGTCTTGATCCTTTGTGGAAGAGGGAACAATGGCGGGGATGGTTTTGTTGCCGCAAGGCAGCTCTTGATACATGGCGCGCAGCCAAGAGTTTTGTTGCTCGCCATGGGGGAGGATTTGAAAGGGGATGCCCTGACCAACTACAGGGCAGCCCTGGCCTGCGGAGTCCCTGTAACGGAATGGGGACAAGCAATTCCTGAATCTCTTTCCGAAGAGCTGGCCCATGCCTCGGTGGTGATTGACGCCCTCCTGGGCACCGGAACCAGAGGCGAGGTTTCCTCTCATCTTCGGGACTTGATCGCAAGGCTGAATGAATCACGAAAGCCCGTAGTCTCGGCGGACATTCCCTCAGGTATTGATGCGGATACGGGCAAAGTGCTGGGCACAGCCGTGCGGGCCTCTGTTACCGTGACTTTCGGGCTTCCAAAACCCGGGCTTCTCCTGTATCCCGGCGCGGATTACACCGGACGGCTGATCGTGGATCCCATCACCATGCCTTCCTCTCTCAGGGACGACCCTGCCGTCTCTTTGCACCTCCTGGATGGAGCTATTGTGAGAGCCCTTCTGCCCAGAAAACCTCCGGATTCCCACAAAGGGGACTGGGGGCGGGTCCTGGTCATCGCAGGTTCCCGCGGATATACAGGAGCGGCTGCCCTTGCCTGTATGGGAGCGCACCGCATGGGCAGCGGTCTTGTGTACCTGGCTGTCCCTGAAAGCTCAAACCCCATCCTTGAAGCAAAGCTCACGGAAACGATCACATTGCCCATGCCCGAGACAGAGAACGGCGCCTTTTCGAAAGCCGCCCTTGAGCCTGTTCTTGAATTCGCCCAAACCGTTGATGCTCTGGCTGTCGGTCCGGGGATCGGAAGACATCCGGAAACTCTTTCTCTTGTTCGGGATCTGCTGGGGAGAACAGATAAGCCTGTTGTCCTTGATGCCTCGGGATTGGAGGCATTGAGTATTTCAGACTTTCCCTGGCGTTTCCCATCCTCTCTTGTGATTACACCCCACCCGGGAGAGCTGGCTCGTTCTCTGGGAAAGACTTCCGCCGATGTTCAGGAGGATCGCCTGGCTCACGCAAGACTGGCAGAGCAGTGGGGCGTGGTGCTTGTCCTCAAGGGCGCCAGAACCCTCATCGGCACTTCCCAGGGAGAAACGTGGATCAATCCCACGGGAAACTCCGGCATGGCCACAGCGGGATCGGGGGATGTCCTCACCGGAATGATCGCAAGCCTTGCCGGCCAGGGACTCCCCCTTCCCCATGCCGCCATGGCGGGCGCTTACCTCCACGGACTCTCCGGAGACCTCGTCGCAGGAGACCGAGGCCCTGGAGGACTGATTGCATCCGATCTGGTGGACAGAATACCCGAGGCCTTGAGGGCAGTCCTGAGATCAGGAAACTAACTGCCGTCACCCAATGTCCAGGTCGCTTCAGCAGCAGCGAGCGACCGGGTTACTGCTATAAATAATTCTCAAAGACCTCGATGTCTGCCCCCCCTGCATCCGATTCGCTGAATTCTCATCTGTATTGCATGGAGGCTCATATATCCATGTTCGCGAATGTATGAATCGGTGTCTCCCAAATTCGCTGTTTGAGGAGGGCTTATGGATAAGCGCCAGAACTGCTGGGAATTCAAGAAGTGCGGCAGAGAGCCGGGTGGGGCGAAAGCGGGTGAGCTGGGTGTATGTCCTGCCACCACGCATACGGCCGCAGACGGCTTAAATGGCGGAAGAAATGGAGGGAGAATCTGCTGGGCTGTTTCCGGAACGCTTTGCGGGGGGAAGGTGCAGGGATCATTCGCTATGAAGCAGCTTTCGTGCATGACTTGCGATCTCTTCGAGAAAGTCAAGGCAGAAGAGGGGTCTGGAGATTTCATGCTGCTAATGCCCGGACAGACCTACAGGAGAAGCATCAACGAGAGGTCGGGCAGAGCATAGCAGTGATGCCGAGGGCCTCGCGAAGCCTGATTGCAATCCTTGTTCTTCTCGTCCTTTTCGTCCTCCCTGACGTTGTGCGGGCTCAGGACAGGAGCGACCTGGTCTTCCCTGATCAAGAGGAGAAAATTTGCATTGTCTTTGCAAATGGCGATCAGGGAGGACTTCTTGGCGGGAGCAGGGCGCCCGAGGGCAATAAGCTCGCGGAAAGAATCAGGAAAGAGCTGGATCTCCCTTTCCACCGCTCCGTAATCAAGCTCGCCCAGTGCAGTCGGAACTTCGCAGGCGACGGGGTAGGCCCGAACGTGCTTTTCCTCTCCCTGAATGAAGGAGGCTTTCCTCGTCACGGACTTGCCTTGAAAGAGGGCGAAAAGATCACCGAATATCCCAATTTGAATTTTGTGGATCTGGTGATGAATGAGCCAAGGCTGGACGCGGGCGGTTTGCAGATTTTCTCTCACGAGCTTGGACATGTGATGATGATGAACCTATGGGTGAATTTCCCCCAGGCCCGCTCATCGAAACAGCACGCGAGCATGGGAGTAACCGACTACGCAGTTGCATTTTTCGAAGGCTGGGGGGAGCATTTCCAGCGTCTCGCCTTTGATCAGATTCCCTTTTATCAGGCGGCCTTTCAGGAGAGCTATGAATACCATCGCAGCACCGGCACTCTCTGGCATTCGAATCTGGACCGGGAGCTGCGGCTTTTCGGAGTGCTGCAAAACACGTATATTCATCGCAAGAGATTGCCGGCTGTTGATCTTGGACAGATGAGTCTCGAAGAACTAATTGCCCTGGACCATGCTTCTCCCCTTTTTGACAGGTGCAGTCTGAAGAACGCCCAGGAGATGCTTTCCTGCGAGGGGGTCATTGCGACTCTCTTTTATCGAATCAATTCGGACAAGATTCTTCAGAATCATTACCTCGAAAAAGCCTTCTATGAGCGCTTTCTTCTTTCGCCGATGCCGGAAGGCGTGAAGGCCCAGGATCTTTTTACCCCTTTTGAGAACGTGATCCTCAAGAACTTCCTGGTTTGGAGGAACCTTTCGGGGCGGGTGACGGAGAAGGACGACATTTTCCTGGCCTACATCAGGGAATGGTGCCGCTCCTTTCCCGAAGACAGGGAAGAGATTCTGAAGCTCTTTGTTCTGACGACCGTCGGCAAGACGGTGAGCAATGAGCTTGGGGACATCTACGAGAAAATGGCCTACTATGGGATGGTGGGGAATATGCGCGAATTCCTCAAGAGCGGCGAAGGCTTCAACGCTTCTTTTCGGAAGCTATACAAGGCACTTCTTTGCGGCGCCAGGAGTCTGGATGCGAATGTGGGACCCCAGATCTGGGTCGAGAACAAGAAGCTTTTCATTTCCAATCCCCTGTGGGGGACAGGGCCGAAGAAACCCCTCCGCATCAATCTCAATACGGCTTCAGAATTCGAGCTGGCGTCTTTTCCCGAAACGGGTCTCAAGAGAGCGCGGGAATTGGTCCGAATCAGAGAAAAGCTGAGTTTCTTCAAATCCCTGGAAGAGGCAAGGAAATACGGGTTCAGGAACTAAATTTGATCCATGATCCGGAAGAGATCATCCAGGACTTCGCGATATTGCGGATTTTTCAGCATCTTCCTGGCGAGGAAATTCTGCATCTGCTCGAAACCTGCGTCCTCGCTGACCCGGGGTCCGAATTCACGGGTAAGGACTTCGCCCACGAGCTTCTTGGCGGCTTCAGGTACGAAATCTTCGGCATTACGGTCCATGCTGATCAAATGCTGTTGGGCGACCTCCAGAAAAGCATCGTATTTGTCGCGGGGGAGGGGCCGCAGCTCGGGACCCGGACTGGATACGAAGAAATCGGCAGGCTCCGATTCGTATAATTCGTCAGCCCGCTTGTTTTTCATGATTTTTCGTTGTTGTATGATGAGCTCGGTGGGAACGGTGGGCTGCGATTGTAATGGCTGTATGGGAGTGGGCTCGGTCACCTGTATACCTCCTTATCCGACGGACGGACATAATAAGGCTGATCCATCATTCTAATCTTCTTATCACGACAAGAGGGGGGGATGTCTAGGGTATTGTTCCGAAAATTTGTGAAAGTCTTGTGAACATTGCATGGGATTCAACCTCTTTTTGCCCTGGGGTTCAAGATTTGTTCATCTTTTTAATAAAAAGACGTCCATGTTAACAAAATTTTAACAATTTGATAATAAGTTTTTAATATCCATGCCTTATGATAGTAAGCGAGACAATGCTTCGAGGACTGCTATACAGAGAAAAAGCCGACAGAAGCGGGTAAAGGAGGGATAGGGGGCCATGTCCGTAGACAACTTCTTTGGTGACTACCCCAAGATTCTCGAAAAGGCTTTGGATGCGGCGGCGTTAAGGCAGCAAGTCATTTCCAACAATATCGCCAATGCAAACACCCCGGGTTACGTGGGAACCAATGTAGCTTTTGAAAATCAGCTTCGCGATGCGATGCTCAATTCCACGTTCCGCGGCGCCGTAGCCGATGCCAACGACTCCGACGCCGTAGCCCAGGTTTCGTTCAGTGATATAGATGATCCGGATCATTTCCTGAGCGGAGGGGAACAGAACCTGGATACCGTGCACGGCAGCTTCCAGAAAAATGCCCATCAGGGCCTGGATGTGAACCAGGAGATGGCCAATCTGGCAAAAACGCAAATCATGTACAATGCCATGGCTGGGAAGCTCTCGGGGATGTTCAGCGGCCTGAGGTTTGTCATTGAGAATACGTCCCGCTAGGTGAAGGAGGTTTGAGGCAATGGGTTTTTTCGATTCCGTGGATATCAGCGCAAGCGGCATGACGGCAGAGCGATTCAAGATGGATGTGATCGCACAGAACATCGCCAATGTGAACACCAGCAAGACCGTTTCCGGCGAGCCATACCGCCGCCACATGGCGATCGTCACGCCCGACTACAATGAGCAGAAGTTTGTGGTTCCTGTGGGAGAATTCGATTCTGAGGAGCCGAAACTTCAAGGCAAAGGAGTCAAAGTCTCAGGTGTGGCCACAGATCCTTCGGATGCGAAGCGGGTGTATGATCCCAGCCACCCCGATGCGGACAAGGACGGTTATGTCTTGATGCCCAATGTGGACATCATCACCGAGATGACAAGTATGATCCAGGCCAGCAGGGCTTATGAGGCCAATGCAACCGCCATCGAGTCGGCGAAGGGGATGGCCATGAAGGCTCTTGAAATGGGAAGCCGATAATATTTTAAGGAGGTTCCGATCATGCAGGAGAATCCTCTTACAGGCGTCACCCCTCTGAACTCAAAAATTACTCCTATTACATCAGAGCCTTACTCCGCGGAGGCGGAGCGGGGAGTGATGAAAGAAGGAGGGGCCAGCTCTTTTTCGGGCATGCTGATGCAGGCGCTGAATAATGCTAATGATGCCCTGATTGACTCGGGCAAGATGAACGCCCAGATGGCTGTCGGGAAGCTCCAGAATATCCATACCGCCAGTGTTGCTGGGATGAAAGCGGAAGTCATGCTGAAGCTGACCACGCAGATCGTCACCAAAGTCGCTTCTGCGTGCTCTCAGCTTTTCCAGATGCAGCTTTAGGATTACGTAATACAGGACGTTAGAAAAGGGGGGAACATCTCATGGCAACGGGCTCGAATCCAGTCACCGGCATGACTGGCACCGGAAGCCGCATTCCGCAGCCGCCGCAGTCTCCTATCAATCGGATGATGCAGTCTTTCAGCAAAATGCCTCCAAGAAACAAGCTCTTTGTAGCGATCGGTGTGGTCCTTGTCATTATGCTGGGCATCGGAATGAGGACGTGGTCCTCAAGGACCACCAAGATTCCGCTCTTTGAGGGGCAGAAGATCAATACTGTGGAAGTCCAGGAGATGTATGGTCTTTTGCAGAGGCAGGGCGTAGACGCGGAAGTGGATGCACTGGGAAGCAATATTCTTGTCTTGCCTTCCGAAAAGGCGAAAGCAAAAATGAGATTGGCTCAGTCAGGATATCCCCGGGCGCCTGTCGTTGATTCCCGCTCGGAATCCAAGCAGGGCATGACGGCAACCCAGGATGAGAAGGATCTCTTTCATTTGCAGCAGCTCCAGGGAGATCTTGTCGTGGCGATTCGATCCATTGAAGGGGTTCGACATGCGGTTGTTCACATCGTGGTTCCCAAGAGCTCTCTTTTTGATGATGATACGGAAAAAGCAAAAGCCGCCGTCATGGTCATGATGCAGCAGGGTAATCAATTGGACGCGGCCCAGATCAAAGGAATCGTGCATCTTGTGGCCAATTCGGTCCCCAAGCTCAAAGCGGATCAGGTCCAGGTGATGGATGAAAGGGGAGAGATTCTGACCGATCGAATTAGGGGCGGTGATGAAATGACCGCCGGCGGGGGTCAGACAGGTCTTCCGAAGAGCCAGCTTGACAAGAGAGCCCAGACGGAGAGCTATCTGACCAACAAGCTTCAGGCCATGCTGGATACGACCCTCGGACCCAGGAGAGCAAAAGCGGTCGTGGCGGCAGAGCTCGATTTTGACCAGACCCAAACAGAGCAAGAAGTTTATGGGGGCCCCACGAATACAAGGGGACAGATTCTCGAAGGAAGACAGTTTGACTCCGAAGTGTATCGGCCCGGGGGCGGTCAGAAGAACGGCCCAGGCGCTCAGACCATCGGCTCCACGGGCAACGGCAATGTGGACTATGGAAAGAAAAATGTGAGAGAAAAGTACAAGATCAACAAATCGGTCGTGAAGAAGGTCACTGCGACAGGGGACATCAAACGCCTGACCATCGCGGTGATGGTGAACGGCCTCAAGCCCGAAATGGTGGCGGATATTCAGTCAGTTGCGAAAAATGCGGTAGGCTTCGACGAGAACAGAGGGGACAGCGTTACGGTCAGGGACATTCCCTTCGGAGAGAATGTTCTCACCGATATGCAGAGGGAGCTGCAGATGATGGGTGGATCTCCCTATTCTCCCGGACATTCAAGCCCCTTCTCTCCTGCGAATGCCGCCTGGATGTGGCGTCTCTTCATGATTCCCATGGTTCTGGCCCTTGTTGTCATCGCTGTGTTTCTCTATCGTCAGAAGAAGGTCCAGGAAGATCAGACCCGCCTGGTTCTTGCATCAGGCCCCCAGGCGACGATCAACGAGATTTCCGATCTCTTGAGCGACAAGACCGGAAAGTCGAGTGCGCCGCCGCAGCAAACTGCCCGAGTCAATGCGGCTTCATCGGAGCAATTGGAGCGTCTTGCCAAGGAGAAACCGACCAAGGTTGCAGAATTACTGAAAACGCACTATCTGATAGATAAGTAGAAAGGAGGGATTATTTCCATAGCAGATACGGTCAATCTTTCGCCGAAACAAAAGGCGGCCATTCTGTTGGTTTCTTTGCCGACCGAGGTTTCGACACAGGTGTTTCGAGAATTTCCGCCAGAGGTGGTGAAGTCGCTCAGCGCAGAGATCGCAAAGCTTCCGCCCATTTCACAGGATGTGAAAGACTCGGTAATCAAGGAATTCTTTCAGTCCACCGACATGGGCGCAATAGCGGAAAAGCCGATCGTCAGCGCCTTTGATGAAGTGCTGGACCGCAGGGGACTTTCTGAGGAAGAGCGTCCTCGGGCAGGTGGGAAACCGCTCGATTTCCTGAAACGAGTGGACCCCCATCAGATCCTTGCGATCATCCGGCGTGAGCACCCGCAGACGATCGCGCTCATCATCTCGCACCTGCATCCGCCCCAGGCCTCAAGGATACTTGCCGAGCTGGCCCCTCATGTCCAGACGGAGGTTGCCAGACGCATCGCCGAGATCGGGAAAATTGCTCCCGAGATTCTGACGGATGTGGAACAGGTGCTCGAGACCCGTCTCTACGGGTTGATGGAAGGTCGGGATTACGAGACCGACAGCAAGGATGCCCTTGTGGAGATTCTGAGCCAGGCGGATCGCTCCACGGAGCAGAAAATCATGTCCGGCCTGACGCAGAAGAGTCCGAACCTCGCCAATCAGATGAAGGAACAGATGTGCGAGTTTTCGGATCTGGAGAAACTGGACGAGTCGTCCCTGACGCAAGTGCTGCGGATCACGGACATTCGGGATCTGGTGCTGGCTCTCAAGGGGGCGAGCCCGAAGCTGGGCGAGAAGATCTATAGCTGCATGTCCCCCGATGCGGCAAAAGCCCTGAAGGAAGACGTGGAGCAGCTCGGAAGACCCGACTGGGAACAGGTGAAAGGGGCACAGCAGCAGATAAGGAACAATCTGCGGGGCCTGGTCACCATCGGAAAGGTAAGATTGTAAGGGCATTGGCTGAAAGCTGACCGCTGATCGCTGACAGCTCATAGAGGGAGAGAAGTTTTTGTCACTGATAAAGTCCGGTAAGATCAAAATCGGCGGACTGAAAGAGTCCGGTGTCGAGGCGGTTGTCATAGGAGGAGAGGGTGGCTCGAAGTCACCGGTAATCAAGAAAGGGAAAGCCTCCCTGGGGGAGGGCACCGTTACTTTTGAAACGGAGCGAAAGAAGCCTGAGGCGCCTGAGAAAGCCGAGGCCCCGGAAGCTCCCCAAGCCCCCCCACCTCCTCAGATTCTCCCTGAGGAAGCGGTAAGAGAGGCGCAGCAGAAGGCGGAAGCGGTTCTGGAGCAAGCCCGAATCCAGGCGGAAACGATTGTTCAGGATGCCCAGAACAAGGCGAAGAAGCTTCTTGAAGAATCGAAGCTCTATTGTCAGTCTGCCCAGTCTCATGCAAACAGGGAAGGATTCGCCCTGGGTAAGGAAGAGGGCGCCAGGGCAGGTTATGAGGAAGTTCAGAGTTTGATACTGGAAGCCAGGAGTACTCTTGAGCAGGCGATGGCGGAGCGGGATGCCCTTCTCCGGGGGGCGGAGTCTGAAGTAGCCCAATTGGCCGTCAAGATCGCCGAAAGGATCATCCAGACCGAGGTGGCGGCAAAACCGGAGATCGTTCTTGGGGTAATAAGGTCCACACTGGAAAAGGTCAAAGATCGGGAATCTGTGATCATAAAGGTGAACCCTGGGGACCTGGATATGGTAAGAAACAACAGGGAAACCTACAGTCGCATTGTGGAGGGTCTCCGAAGCATGGAGATCCAGGGGGATCCGCGAGTGGAGCGGGGCGGATGCGTTGTGGAGACGAATCTGGGGAATGTGGACGCTCGCATCAGCACACAACTGGCGGCCCTTGAAATCGCGTTTAAGGATGTGGCGCACAGTGACCCTGAGCAGTCTTCCGACGAAGATTGATCTCTCCCGGTATCACAAGGTCCTGGGGGCCGCCAACCTTGTCAAGGTACATGGCAAGGTGACTCAGATCATCGGTCTGATCATAGAATCGGAAGGCCCTGGCGGCAATGTGGGAGACCTTTCCTTCATCTACTCCAAAGAAAGTCCCCGCCCCGTCCGTGCCGAGGTTGTGGGGTTTAAGAACAACAAGGTTCTTCTCATGCCTTTGGGAGAGATGACGGGGATAGGCCCCGGATGCGAGGTCCGAACCAGTGGAAAGCCCCTTGCCGTAAAGGTGGGCCCCGCCTTACTGGGACGGGTGCTGGACGGCCTGGGGAATCCCATGGATGGAAAAGGGCCGCTGGAAACGACGGATGAGTTTCCTGTTCAAAACAGCCCCCCAAACCCCATAACCCGTCCCCGCATCACTGAGGCCCTGACCACCGGTGTTCGAGTGATTGATTCCATGCTCACTCTCGGGAAAGGACAGCGAATCGGCATCTTCGCAGGGAGCGGTGTGGGAAAAAGCACCACATTGAGCATGATCGCCAGGAATACCTCGGCCGACATCAATGTGATCGGTCTCATCGGAGAGCGAGGGAGAGAGCTTCGCGATTTCATCGAAAGAGACCTGGGTGAAGAGGGATTGCGCCGTTCCGTTGTGGTGTGCGCCACCTCGGATAAGCCGGCCTTGATTCGAATCAAAGGCGCCTACGTGGCTACCGCGATGGCGGAGTATTTTCGAGAACAGGGGAAAGACGTAATCCTGATGATGGATTCGGTCACCCGATTCGCCATGGCTCAGCGGGAAGTGGGGCTGGCCATCGGTGAGCCGCCTGCCACGAAGGGATACACTCCTTCCGTGTTCGCCCTCCTTCCCAAGCTTCTGGAGAGATCGGGAACATCGGACAAGGGCAGCATCACCGGAATCTACACTGTCCTCGTTGAAGGGGATGACATGAATGAGCCCATCGCCGATCAGGTCCGATCCATTCTGGATGGGCACATTGTTCTGTCCAGGGCCATCGCTCATCAGAATCAGTATCCTTCCGTGGATGTGCTTCAAAGCGTGAGCCGTCTTTTCACGGAAGTCAATACGGAAGAGCATCAGCAAATGGCGGCCAAAGTGAGGAAGATCCTGGATACCTACAGGAAAAAAGAGGATCTGATCAATATCGGCGCTTACGTGGACGGCAGTGACCCTGATGTGGACCATGCCAAGCGCATGATCAAAGACACGAGGGTCTTTCTCGGACAGGGGATTTTTGAGCCCGCACCTTTTGATGATTCCCTTGAAAAGATGCGGCAACTCTTGAGTGCATAGATGAGGGGCGCGAAACATGCCTCCAAGAAGTTTTCGGTTCAAGCTGCAAACGGTGCTGAATTACAAGGTCGAGATGGAGGAGGAGGAGCAAAGAAAGCTCGCTGAGATCCTGGATCGGCAGGGAAAGGAGCGGGCTGTTCTGGCGGGGCTTCAGAGCTTGAAGGCCCAGAAAAACGTGGAGCTTCTCCAGAAGCAAGGGGCAGGGAAGCTGAATGTGGGCGAGATTCAGATGTACAGGGCTCACCTGAAGCAGCTTGATGTCAGTATTGTGAACCAGGAGATCAAGCTCCAGCAGATCGCTTTCGAGCTGGAGGAGCAGAGAAAAGCCCTCCTGGCGGCGCACCAGCAGGTGCAGATTTACGAGAAGCTGAAGGAGAAAAACAAGGAAGAGTTCGATGCCGAGATAGAGGCCGAGGAAAGGAAGCTCATAGACGAGCTTGCCACCATCCGGTACGATGGGGAGAGTAAATTTTAGGAGGGATCTACATGGCTTTCATGGACAATCTTTTCGCGATTCAGCAACGGATCTCCCAGATTGAGAGCAAGTTCCAGACCATGGCTCAGCCGCCCCAGGCGCCTCAGGTCATGCCCCAGGGGACGGCTCAGTTCCAGCAGCACCTCCAGGCCGCCTTGCAGGGAGGGCCGATCAATCCTCCCATGAATGCCATCTATCCTTCCGGCGGGGACGGGAATCACGACTCCCTTGTGCAGCAGGCAGGGCAGCAGTTCGGCGTGGACCCCGCTCTGATCAAGGCCGTGATCAAACAGGAGTCCGGTGGGAACCCGAGAGCCGTGTCATCCTGCGGCGCCCAGGGACTCATGCAACTTATGCCTGAAACTGCGAGATCCCTCGGTGTAACCGACTCCTTTGATCCTCAGCAGAATATTTTCGGGGGCACAAAATACCTCCGCCAGATGTTGGACCGCTTCAACGGCGATGTGAACAAGGCCGTGGCGGCCTACAATGCCGGTCCCGGCGCTGTGGATCAGTACGGGGGAATTCCTCCTTACTCCGAGACCCAGAACTATGTTTCCGCCGTAATGGGCTTTTACGGCAAGTATCAGAGAGGTGGATAGGAGGGACTGGTGTGAGTGATTCCATAATCTCGTCTCTGGTTGAGCGATCGGCGCAGGAGGAGAAAAAGAAACCGGGCACCCAGGTGGGCAAGTCTTCGGACAAAGGCTTTGCGAAGATACTGGAGGAGAAGACTGCCACAGAGGACAAGACCCAGAGTCTGGATCGTTCCAAAAAGCAGCAGGAGAAAGAGAAGGAGCAGGTGCGCGGGGAGCTTCAGAAACAGCTTTCCGGAAAGACGGGGGAATTGTCGCCTCTTCACAAGTTCCTGTACTTCCTTTGTTACAAAGATCCCTCTTCCCTCAGCCTTTCCGAGAAGAAGATGCTCGGACTGTCCGAAACAACCCCGGGCAATGTGGGCTACCAGGAGTTCCAGAAGATGCTGAAAGAGAGGGGTCTCCAACTCGGAGAGCTGTCCTGGAAGGACCTTTCGGCCATGGCCAAACTGGAGACCAGGGAAGAGCTGGAGCGTTTTCTGGATTCTCTCAAGGGCCGGAGAGACCATTTCGATAAACGCGGCAAAGGGGATGCAGGGGAATTGATGTCGCGGAACCTGCAACTGATCGCCCGGGATGCCAAGATCGGCGGTCAGCCGCTCTTTGTCGGCACGTCGGTGCCTGTGGAGGATAAGGCTAAAACCACGGATCTTCGCCAGGACATTATAGACCAGATCCTTCACCGAATCGAGTGGCGAAATCTGGACAAGGGCTCAGAGGCATTCATTCAAATGAACCCCGAGTTTCTCGGCCCCTTGAACGTGAGAATGATCGTAGAGAAGGACAAGGTCGTCGCCAGTTTCAAGGCAGGCTCGGCAAGGGTTCGGGAGACCATCGAGGAGAATCTGGATGAGCTGAAATCGGCACTTGCGCAACAGGGTTTTGAGACAACGGAAATTCAAGTTGGAAAACTTTGAAATGTAAAGGAGGAAAAGGGGTATGTTCGATTTCAACAAACAGCTCAATGCCATCATGAACAACCAGCAGACCTTGAATACACTCTTCGGGAACCTGCAGAACTTTGCCACACCGGGGTACAAGGCGTCAGGAACTTCTTTTCAGGAGATGGTGAATCAGAGCATGGGATCAGGGGCGGGGTCATCCATTCAGACCACGAATGTTCAGTTCGGTGAAGGAAAGATCATGCCCACAGGCGGTACCGGCGCAAATGGGACTCCCATGGATCTTGCGATTCAGGGCAACGGATTCTTCTCTCTTTCCGACGGGAAGAGCATGCATTTCACCCGGGGCGGGCGCTTTCATTTCAAGGACGGGAAGCTCTCCGACCCCACCAGTGGAATGAAGGTCATGGGATACGCTCTCGACGAGAACGGCGCCCCAACCGGGAAGCTCTCGGAGATTTCCCTTTCCATGGACCCCAATACGAGGCTGTATGGGGGCAAATATACGGGATTCCGCTTCGATTCCGGCGGGAAACTTTACGGAGAGTCCAGATTCAGCGACCCTCTTACGGGCCAGTCCATGGTGAGTGTGACCCCATTGTACCAGGTGGGAGTCTCCTCCTTCGCAAACCCGTCAGGGCTCCGCCGAACAGGCACCACGACATTTGCGGCATCGGAGAATTCCGGAAAGCCTGTTGTCGGAGTATCGGGTCAGGGGGCCCTGGGCCAGGTGGTCGCAGGCGCCCTGGAGATGTCCAATATAGACATGGGCCAGCAGGTTTCCCAGATCCTCATGGCTCGCCAGAACTATGAAGCAAACTTCTCAGCCTTCAAGGCGATGGATCGGATGACGGACCAGGCTATAGGGTTGATAAAATAAGGGCATAAAGGAACCGGGGCGTCTGCGTCGAAGATGTTCGGGCTAACAGCTTGATTGGGGGCATCTTTGGGGGATAAACCTTTCCTTCACCGTCAGCGGCCTGACAAGGATCGGATCAGCCTTTTCGCCTTGAAGAAGCAGGACCTGGCTCGCTCCAAGGTGGATGCTTTTGATTTTAAGGGGGCCGAGAAGCTCACCGCCGATCAGCTCAGATACCTCCACAGGATTTTCCTGCAGTTCCTGGAGCACTTTGCGGGGATGGTCGCTCCCATCCTTCAGATGCGGGTCCACCTCGACCTGGAAGAGATTAATCTCATTCCTTTCAAGGATTATGTGGATTCCGTTCCAAACCCCACGATCATTGCTCTGTTCAAGCTGGATCCCCTTACAAAGGGTCTGGTGGTCATGGATCTCTCCATCGCCTTCGCCATTGTGGATCGCTTGATGGGTGGGAAAGGCGCCCCTCTTGAGCAGCACAGGGAGTTTACCGAGATCGAAAGGCCTGTTTTTCAGAAACACATCCTGAGCCGGATTTTTGAGGCCTATACGGAGACGTGGAAAGACAAGGCCGCCCTTTCCCTGCAATTGGAGAATCTTGAGTTTGACCCGCTCAATGTAATTATTGTTCCTACCAGTGAGAACATGACTGTAGTCACCTTCAAGCTGAAGGTGGGCAGAGTAGAGGGTGGAATGGAGCTTGCCATTCCGGTCAGGCACATCAGACCCCTGATTCCAAAGTCCACCCTTGAGGACTATGCCGCAAGGGGCTCTCAGACAGCGGCGCCACAGCAGAAGGAGACATCTTTTCCGTCCTTCGTGAAAAAGGTCGAGGTGGCAAGGATTCCGATTCATGTGGAGCTGGGACGCGCGGAGATTCCTTTTCAGGATCTGTTGAATATCGAGCCTGGAGATTACATTCGCCTGAATACGCTCGTGGCCGAGAATCTCCGGATCAGGATCGCGGGAAAAACCAAGTTTGTCGGAAAACCAGGGGTCCGGGGCGCAAAGATGGCGGTCCAGATTACTGCTGTGATTCCAGAAGGGGATGACACATATGAAGATTGATGATTTTTTTGCCGACAAGGGGTCGGATTCGGAGCCCTCCGTCCGGTCGCTTCAGTTTGGGGCTTTGGAGGCGGTTTCCCCTTCTTCGGCGGGCTCAGGAAGCATAGACATCCTGAAGGATGTTCCCATGGTGGTAACGGCGGAGCTGGGGCGCACAAACATGCTGGTCAAGGACATCCTGAAGCTCGGTATGGGCTCCGTCATTGAGCTGGAGAAGATGACGGGAGAGCCTGTGGACATTCTCGTGAACGGGAAGCTCATAGCGAAGGGAGAGGTGGTGGCCATTGATGAGAATTTCGGTATCAAGGTAACGGAGATTTGCAACAGATGAAAAATGCGGCGTGTCTTTTCTTTCTTGTGATTTTCACAGCCCTGTTTTTTTCTTATGGAGCCCCGGCTGCGGAGAAGGCCGCATCCGCGCCTTCGCCCGCTTCCGATAAGGCCCTGACCCCTGACCCCCGACCCCCGACTCCTGCTCCTCCCGTTCAGAACGAAATGGTCCCTGATTACAAGAAATATGAATCCGGAGGGTTCAAGGAAGAGCCTCTTGCGGGCTACAAGAACACTCTGAATTACGCCAGCATCATATTTTCCGTCTTGTTTGTGTGCTGTCTTGCCTTTCTGGGGACCCGCTTTCTTTACGGGAAGGGCGCATTGGGGGCCGCACCGTCACAGCGATTCATCCGCATTCTGGATCGCCTCGTGCTTCAGCCTCAAAAGACTCTCTATGTGATCAAGGCAGGAGAGAAGGTCTTCCTTCTCGGAGTCGGGGATCAGCAGATCACCAGCCTCGCCGAGCTTGATGCAAGGACGGTTCCCGACACCCTGGGTCAGGCGCAGCTCCCTGTAACTCCTTTTTCAAGCTATCTTTCCGCCCTGGAGCCCTTTTCCAAAATGTTCAGGAAAAAAGGGAAGAATCCACATTCTTTTATTCCTTTGCGGGAGGAGGGAAATGATGCGGCGAGTCACTTTTGAGCGGCTCTTCTCATCCCTTTGCAGCCTGAGAGTCCCTCTCCTGATCCTTTTCGGATTGGCTCTCCTTATATGGGCAGGCGCCGCCTTCGGTGCGGAGACTCCGAGGATAGAGCTTCCCAAGATCACAATTGGAGAGGAAACTGTGAAAGGCCCGAAATCACTGGTCCTTTCCTTCCAGATTCTCATCCTCCTCACCACACTTTCCCTGGCGCCCTATTTGCTTATCATGACGACATCATTCATCCGGATTTCCATCGTTCTTTCGTTCATCCGAAGCGCCCTCGGCACACAGCAGGTCCCGCCGACCCAGGTCCTCATGGGCCTTGCCCTCTTTATGACCATCTATGTGATGATGCCTGTGCTGAAGGATGTCAATGAGCAGGCTGTCAGGCCGTATATGAAAGGGAAAATGAGCCAGATGGAGGCTCTTCAGAAAGCGGGGACTCCCATCCAGGAGTTCATGCTCAAGAATGTGAGGGAAAAGGATCTGGCCCTTTTCGTGAGTCTTGCGAAAATGCCCAGACCCAAGACCAAGAAAGAAGTTCCTCTTCATGTGCTCGTCCCCGCCTTCATGATCAGCGAGGTGAAGACAGCCTTTGAGATCGGATTCATCGTATACCTGCCTTTTCTGGTTATTGATATGATTGTTGCATCTGTGCTCATGTCCATGGGTATGTTCATGTTGTCCCCCATGTCCATATCCCTCCCCTTCAAGCTGTTGCTTTTTGTGATGATTGACGGGTGGGAGCTCGTCATCAAGGGAATGATCAGTAGTTTTCGCTGAGACCGAAACGCCGGTTGCGTAGGGGTGACGCGGAGGCTGGACCCCGTAGCAACTGTCAATAAAGTTGGGCTGTCCCACAGAGGTGAAAGCAAGTGACTGAAGCGCAAATCATGAGCTACTGCGGCCAGGCCCTTTTCCTTATTCTTCTCCTATCTGCTCCCATGCTCATATCAGCCCTGGTGGTGGGTCTCATCATCAGTATTCTCCAGGCCACGACCCAGGTGCAGGAGCAGACTCTCTCATTTGTTCCCAAGATTGTGGCCACTTTTCTTTCATTGATCCTGTTCGGTCCCTGGATTTCCAGTCTCCTCGGGAACTTTACCGTTGAGCTTATCAAGGAAATACCCAAGATAGGGCTGGGGGCGAGGTAGGGCTGTGGAAACGGCGGCGCTTTCCGCAGGATATGATGTCTTCAAGTTTTTTCTCCTTGTCATGGCCAGATTCATGGGGGTCTTCGTCCAAGCGCCCATCTGGGCGAGTCATCACATCCCCATGCAAGGACGGGTGGGTGTAGCTCTATGGGTCACAATCGCTATTTTCCCCGCTCTGTCCGTGCCCAAGGGCCTCCCGCAGGAGCTTATTCCTTATGCCATCCTTCTCGCGGGTCAGGTGCTCATAGGTGCACTGATCGGTCTTGTCTCCTTTCTTGTGATGGCGGCGGTTCAGACGGCGGGAGAGCTTATTGACATCCAGTTGGGCCTCAGCATCGCCGCCAGTTTTGACCCATCCGCTGGGGGAACGGTAAACCTGATCCGAAGGTTCGAGTTCTATGTGGCTATGATCGTCTATCTGGTCATCAACGGACACCACCAATTCTTGAGGGCGCTCTTTCGCAGCTTCGAAGTCGTGCCTGTCACCGGAATTCGTATCACACCGGCATCGCTCGAGCGCCTCATACCGCTGACGGCCGATATCTTTTATATCGCCGTCCAGATCGGCGCTCCTGTGCTTGCAGCCCTTTTCATTACTCAGGTCGCCCTGGGACTCCTTTCCCGGGTGGCGCCACAGATGAATGTGTTCATGATATCCTTTCCATTGAACATTCTGGTGGGCCTTTCCCTCGTTGTGGCCAGCATGCCTCTGGCCCTTCGAGTGATCATACAGCTTTTTGAGAAGAACAACGAATTTGTTATGGAGCTTATCAAGAATCTGCGGTTCTGACGAATTTTAACGGTTTCTTAACAAATTGTTTACATCGGTATGGTATAATAGCAAGGGGGTGAGGGTGGCGTGGCCGATGATCAGGGCGACAAAACGGAAGACCCGACAGAGCATAAGCTGCAGGAGGCCAAGAAGAAAGGTCAGGTCTGCAAGAGCCAGGAAGTCATTTCCGTCTTGCTTCTTCTGTCTACCTGCGCGATTCTCTCGGCAACAGGCGCCTTCATGATCAGGGAGATCAGCAGTTTCACAAAACTCATGTATCTTGCGATTGCAAACATGGGGATGGAGGGGACGGTAGTAAAGTACGCTTTGATGGCTTTTATCTGTTTCGGAAAAGCCATGGCGCCCATTCTGGTCGCTGCGTTCATTGTGGCGCTCGTCGCCAATCTGGCCCAGACCGGATTCATTTTTTCCACAGAGCCCCTGAATCCCACTTTTCAGAAAATCAACCCCATTGAGGGCTTCAAGAGGATATTCTCCATGCGGAGTCTCATGGAGCTTGCCAAGCAAATCGCGAAACTGTCCGTCATCGGGTGGATAACGTACAAGATGGTAAAGGGCTCTCTCGGCCAGTTGAAGCTTGCCGTGACTTGGGAGCTCGCCGACACCTTGCTCCTGGTCAAGAAGATCGCCTTCAAGATCTGCTGGTGGGTGGTTATCGCCCTTGTGGCTCTTGCGATCATAGACTACCTCTTTCAGCGTAAGATGTACATGAAGGAAATGCGCATGTCCATGCAGGAATTGAAGGACGAATACAAGGACACGGAAGGGAACCCCCAGATCAAGGCCAAAGTGAGGCAACTGCAAAGACAGTATGCCTCAGGGCAGATGATGGGGGAAGTTCCCAACTCGACGGCTGTTGTCACAAACCCGACTCACCTGGCGATTGCTCTCAAGTACGAGCAGGGCAAGACGGATGCGCCTATCGTGGTCGCAAAAGGGGAGCACCTTATCGCCAGGAAGATCAAGGAGATCGCTGAAGCCCACGACGTCCCTCTGATCGAGAATGTCCCCCTTGCCCAGGCTCTGTACAAGTCCTGCGACATCGGCCAGAAGATTCCCACGGATTTGTACAAGGCCGTGGCCGAGGTCCTGGCATTCGTATTCAAGCTCAAACGGCGCAGGGCCATGCTCCGCAAGCGGAACCGGTACACGCCTTACCAGCAGAGGAGAATCAGGTAGCTTGGAAGGACCATTTGCGAAACTGACCCAATTCGCCGATGTAGGCGCGGCCGTCGGACTGCTCGCCATCATCATGATGCTGGTTATCCCCCTTCCAGCGGATTTTCTGGATGTCTTGCTCGCGCTCAACATAACGTGCTCCGTCCTGGCCATCATCATGTCCATTTTTATCGTGAATCCCCTGGAATTCGCCGTGTTTCCATCCGTGCTTCTTGTGGCCACGTTGTTCCGCCTTTCTTTGGATATCTCCGCAACCCGACTGATTCTCCTGCATGGAGACGTGAAAGATCCCTTGACCGGCGCCCCCATCGGCGCGGGTCACGTGATCCCAGCCTTCGGAAATTTTGTGGTCGGTGGAAATATTGTGGTCGGTTTCGTCATTTTCATACTCCTCATCATCATTCAGTTCATCGTAATCACCCAGGGCGCCGAGCGAATCGCCCAGGTGGGCGCCAGATTCACCCTGGACGCCATGCCCGGCAAACAGATGGCCATTGACGCCGATTTGCATGCAGGACTGATTGACGCAGATTCCGCGAAAGCACGGAGAAAGGAAATCGAAAAAGAGGCGGACTTCTACGGCGCCATGGACGGCGCCGGCAAGTTCGTCAAGGGTGACGCCATGGCCGCCATTATCATCATGATAGTCAACATAATCGCGGGCTTGATCATCGGTATCGTTCAGAAGCACATGGATGTGAAAGATGCCCTCCAGACTTACTCCCTTCTGACTGTAGGAAACGGTCTGGTCACGACTATTCCCGCTTTTCTGATGTCCACCGCCATGGGCCTTGTTGTAAGCCGGGCCGCCTCGGAGTCGAACCTGGGACAGGATGTGGTCAAGCAGTTGGTGGCACAGCCCCGCACATTCAAGGTGGCCGCGGGAATGCTCGTGTTCCTTGGAATGGTGGGAGTCTTCACAGGGGGAGGACTTCCACCCGTTCCTTTCTTTGTTCTTGCGGTTGTGACCGGCGGTTTGGGACATTTTCTGGACAAACATACAAGGCAGTTTGAGCAGAAGAAGCAGCAGACCCAGAAAGATACCCAGGCCCAGGCCAGCAAGAAGCCGGAAAGCGTGGTTACCCTGATGGCGGTAGATCCCCTTTCCGTGGAAGTGGGTCGCGGGCTTCTTTCCCTCGTAGATCCCAATCAGGGGGCAAAGCTCCTGGAGCGGGTGACCAGCATAAGAAGGCATGTGGCCATGGAGCTCGGGATCGTT
>JACPDT010000235.1:26890-47756 GCA_016183865.1 Armatimonadota bacterium
TTGTGCCTGGAGTGCGGTTTCGGGATAACCTGCAATTGAAGCCAAGCGGATATCTCGTAAAAATCAAGGACATTGAGGTGGCTCAGGGAGAGGTCATGGTCAACCATTTTCTTGCCATCGGCCCTGAGAATCAATTGAAGAATCTGAAGGGAACAAAGACCGTAGACCCCACCTACGGGATGCCCGGTGTCTGGATTTCCCCCGATCAGCGGGGGGAGGCGGAGCGGTTGGGTTGCATGATTTTTGACCCGGTCAGCGTCATAGCAACCCAGATCACGGAAGTGATCCGCCAGCATGCGGCAGACCTCCTTGGAAGGCAGGAGGTGCAAGCCCTCGTGGACACGGTAAAAAAGACCCATCCGGCTGTCGTGAAAGAGGTGGTCCCTGACATTCTCTCCATCGGTGAGTGCCAGAAAGTCCTCCAAAACCTCGTGAAAGAGAGGATTTCCATCCGTGATCTGGTGACCATTCTGGAAACGCTGGCAGACCATGTCCATATGACCAAAGATCCGGACATGCTGACCGAGTACGTGCGCCAGGCCCTGTCAAGGGTGATCTGCAAGGAATACGCGAACAATGAAGGAACGATTCATGTCTTCACACTGGACAGGGAGCTTGAGGAAGAGATCGCCCGAAGCGTTCAAAGGACCGAGTACGGTTCCTTCCTGACTCTTGACCCCAATATCGGTCAACAGATTCTAGCGGCCATCGGAGAAGAGATCAAGAAACTGTCGGAAAAAGGTCTTCAGCCTATCTGTCTCGTCTCGCCACAGGTCAGAATGTTTCTGAAGCGTTTGACGGAGCGGACTTTCGCTCAGCTTGTCGTCCTCTCCTACAACGAGATCGCCCCAAAGATACAGATTCAGTCTGTGGGGGTAGTGACGCTGCTGTAGTGTCATAACGCCTTAGGGCGCCCAGGCTCCGGCGTCACCCCTACGCTTACATTTAGCTATTTTATCGTCCCCACCTGCAGCCCCTTTGGACTCAGGAAAGTATAGACCTTTCCGCTGTGGGAGAAGCGTAGTGTGCCGATCTCCCTGTTCTGCATGGAAGGCACGGGCTTCAGAGCGAAGTTGTCCGCCTCCTTGCCGACAAAGAAGCTCATCCGCTTGCCCCGAAGGTCCAGTACTGTGGTGATCAGGGTTTGTCCGTCAGAGGACAGAAAAAGGTACGTGTAAGGCGCATTCCTCTCGCCTATGGTCCAGGTTTTGCCGCTGGCCATGTCCCTGAGGAGGACCTCCTTTTCTCTGGGGGTGCGGCGCACTACATAAGCAATGCGGGATCCTTTGGCGGTCAGATTCTCGCACGAGATGCCCTGATCGAATTCGCCGAGGATCCCCTTGTTGTAGTGATAGAAATAGAGAGTTTCCTTTTTTCGGGTAAGAAAGAAACCCCTGTCCGGAGGGACAAAAAGACTTCCATCAATGCCTCCCAACCGTGTCTCCAGAGCGGATACATCGAGCACCTTCTCGAAGGCATCCTTTCCCGAGGCCTCCAGGTTGATTCTCGCCAGGTAGTCGCCCTGGGAAACGTTATGCTCATCATGGAAATAGCCGAGCACATAGAAGGCGCCGTCCCTGAAGTAGAGGAGCGGCTCGGCCCGGAACCCGGGTTGGCCCCTCTTGTGCTGAAGCAAGACCCTCACGGCTTTCCTGGGAACATCCACGACAAGCATTTTGGCCCCGGCCTCGCCGATCACGATTGCACGCTTTCCGTCATCCGAGATTCCCGCCTGCTCAAAAGTCGTGATTGGAAGAGGTATGGAGGTCACCCCCTTAAGCTTCCCTCCCGCAAAATGCAGAAGCCTGAGGGCAAAAACGATGCCCTTTCTTCGCATGGAAAGATCCCCGATGTGCTCATAGCCCAAAAGGGTGTCTCCACTGTAAGTGGGATTGACCAGCCCGAATGCTCTCAAGTGAATCCCCAAATCTCTGAGCTTCCCCGGTGAGAGCACGACATCCGCCTGAGCGATGCCCCCCCCCATCTGTCCCGCTCCCACTACCCCTAGGGTCTGAATCGCCATCTTTTTTCCTTTTTCCGGGCTCCTCACGCTGGACCGAATGGGTCTACCGGCCGGTTGAGGAACCCGCTTCTCTTTGGCTGGCAGCCGATAGACCGGCGGCTGTAGGGCGGCTCGCCCCCCACAGCCGATCGAGACTCCCTGATGACCACAAAACTAAAATATTCTACCAAAAATCTTGGTATCCTGGGCCAAAATATGTAAAATTTAAGTCGTTCGAGCTCCTCCGGCTCTGCGACGGCATTCTGATTTGCGTCCTGCCAGATGTGAAGGCCGGCCAGCTCGCCGCCGGCGATCGCGCCATCCCTGTTGGCGTCTCTCAAGGCCAGCTTCTCGAAGCCGTTCAGATAGCCGCCCGTTGTTCCGAAAAGACAACTGCCGTCAACCGTCCCATCTGCTTTCGGCTCAACAAGGAGACCGTCATTGGGACCCACCCATTCCATCAGGGACTCGAAGCCGTTTCCGTCAATATCGAAGGCTACATTCTTCTCGCTCTTGAATTGGCCCGGATGAGGGAGCCACGTGCCCTTTGACGCTTCCAGCCTTCCGTCCCCATCCATATCAAGAACCAGCGGACTCACGTATTTGTATGCCCAGGCCGAGTATTGGGTTGTGGTCATGGTTCCCGAAATGTTGTTGGTAACATTGACGGTGAATCTGCCGCCGCCCATCGTGGCTGTTGTGTTAAAGGTGCCGGAGACACTTGCGCTGGTAGCATTTGAGGTCGTAGAGGAGCCGGAGTAGAACTGGTACTCTCTTCCAGGAGTGCTGTGGGCCAACTGTTGTGTATAGCTCAATACGCCCGATTCCCCCCCTGCCAGGGCGGAAAGCTGGGTTGCGCTTCCCACTTCATAGTTGACGGGGAGGGAGCTGATGGCGCCTGTATAGAAATTGTACAGGTCCTGAGCCTGCTGGTTGCTCATGGCCCCGCCGCTCGGGTTCAGGAAAGCCCTTGTGGCGGACCACGTTCCATAATTGAATGTGCCCGATTCCCAGCTATGCTCTTCCCAGTACCTTCCCGAGCCGGTGGTTCCACCCTGGAAGGTCCCCACATTGATATTCTTTGTGGTATCAATGGTGATGGAACCCTTGTTCGATTTTCCCGCAAAGGCGGAATCTGTCTGCAAGGCCCAGAAGGAAAAAAGGACCAGGCAGATGGCCCCCGCCAGAATCAGTCCTCTTGTTTTTTTCATTATGTCCCCCTCCTCGAGTTTTCTCACATCCATCATACCACATTCAGAATCATTTGTGGTTAACAAATATTTAACATTCTTTTACAGTTCATTCATACTTTCGGGTAATTGTGACAGGATCTTCATAAAGCTTGTGCCGCATTCTTGACCTGTCTCCTCTTTTCCATTATAGCACAAGTCTGTTTACTATTTGTTAACATATCGTTAACAAAAAATTAACATTCGTTCACAATTCAGGAGCCATCGGCAATAGCAGTCAGCTTTCGGCACGCATGAAGGAAAAGGGTCTGACCTATCGAAACAAACAGGGTTCTTGCCGCGCCGGAGAGCACGAAATGAAGGAGGAACATCATGGAAACCCTTGAGACCCGCCTGGGCCTGACTCCTGAAGAGATGATCACAATGTTCAATAGAATGTATCTGGATGTTTGGGAAAAGACCAGGGATAAGATCAATTGGAGGGAGACTGATGTGCCGAAGCTCCTTCTGGAGGTGCTGGAGGTAGTGGTAACTGCGGTCCGGGATGGGGCCATGCTGGCCATGTTCGAGAACAATGAGCGCATATATAGTGAGCTAAAGGAAGCGGGAGTCACTTTCAGCGCAGGAAAAACGAGCGAGTCTGAGGCCGCGACAGGGGAATCTTAGCGGCAAAGGACCTTTGCCAGGACAAGCCTTTCCTCCGTGAACCCGATGGTTCGGGCATAATGGAGGGAAGGCGTGTTTGTTAATGTCACTTCTGATGACACAAATGGGATCCCCTTCCTGACTGTGAAAAGATCCAGAGCATCGGACAGAACCGTGGCCACTCTTTGTTTGCGGCACTCCGGACTCGTAAAAACGTTGAGCAAGTATGTCTGAGGAGTCCCTGTGTGCTCATCCTTGAGTATGATGCCTATCAAAGACCCTGCCTGCAGGCCTGTCTCCTCTATTGCGAACATGTAGAATACATCATCATGGTAAAGGGAGTCCCTGGCCTGATCCAGAATCGCTAGACACCTGGCGGTTGCCGTTTCCGGAGTGATTTCTCTTTTCGGATGAAGGCTGTGGGGAATGCTTTTCTCGAAATGCTCCCGAAGGACCGGATAGTCTTCCCTTGTACCCCTCCTCAGGACCAGGGATCTGGGCTCCGGCACCCGGGAGACGGCGGGGCGCACGTACCGATTGCGTTCCGGCCAGAATCCCCTTTTCTCCAGAAATGCAAGAGAATCCTCAATGCCGATCGGTATGGCAACGGCAAGGAAGCCCACATTCCATTCGGCTGCCTTGTCCTCGACGGCCTTAAGGAGGGCGGAACCCGCACCCCGGCGTCTTTCCGACTCCTCCACGATCAGATCCTCGATGAGGACCTGATCCAGCCCTGTTGTAGGCTCGACGACCTTCCTGATAAGGGCATACCCCACGGGCGTTCCTTCTCGTTCGGCGACGATGAGGGAATCGTGTTGCGGATCCGGCGGAGCGGACCCATAGCTCGACAACTGTCTCCTGCGGTAGCGGCAGACAGCTTCAGGGTCCAGCTTTCTGTGCCCTGCCAGATGTTTGCCCGCGAATTCTCCCCCCAGGGCGCTCACAAATGCCAGGTCAGAGGGCACGCACTTTCGGATGGAAAGATCCATAGGAAATCATTCTATAATGAGGCCCCGGCGCCCTTTTGGAAAAATACTTACATTTTGCTTACAAAAAATTCTCTCATGGGGCTTTACAAATGCCGGGGTTGTCGTGATAACATGGTCAAGAGATTCGAAGCTAAAAGTCGAATTGAGAGGAGGTGTCAGAATGAGCGGCGTCGGATGTATCGGGGCGAAATTCTCCGAACAGCAAACGAACATGACGTCAATGCTGTCAACTCAGTTGGAAGCTCAGGAGCAGGCCAAGGTTCGGGAGAATATGGTGAGGCAGTTTACCAAGAAGAAAGCCCAGCTCGAGCAAGACCAGAGAGTAGAAGAAATGAAGACCAATATGAAGATCGGGGAAGGCTGGATGAGAGCACTCGGTTAAACCCCGGAAGAATCTTTAGCTAAGGATTGGATCTGGATGAAAAGGCCCACGGGTGTGGGCCTTTTCACTTGTATGTAAAGGACCCGGACCAGGACACCCGAATAATTACAAACTATTCAGCCGCAGATTCACACAGATGAACACGGATAGGTTCAAATATAAGGAAATAAAGGAAATAACAGATACTATAGAAGTGAAAAATCAGCGATAATCAGCGTAGATCGGTGGCTAATTATGTCATGAGAGTCGGCCTGATTCAAGCCTTTGACAGGGAGACCCTGAAAAGGAAGCCCATTCCGCCCCTGGGTCTGGCTTATCTAGCCTCCTATGTGGGAAAGTATCTGGGTTTCACGGATATCAACATCCATGAGGACCTCGATGACCTGATTTCAGGAAAGCCTGATCTTGTGGGGATCTCCGCTTACACGCCCTTTTTCGGCCTGGCGGAAGAGGCGGCCCGGGCGGTGAAAGCAGCGTTATCGGTTCCGGTCATAGCAGGGGGCATCCACATCACCGCATTGCCTCACACACTCCCGCAGGTTTTTGATGCGGCCGTTCTCGGCGAAGGGGAGCAGACCTTCCTGGAGGTCCTGGAGCTTTTCCAGAAAACGGGGCGCCTCCCGCACGAGGGCCTGGCTCGAATTCCCGGCCTGGTTTTCTGGAAAGGGGGTCAGAGGGTCTTTACTGAGCCGAGGCCGCTGATCGAGCCTCTGGATCGGATTCCTTTTCCCAAAAGGGATCTCCTGAAATGGCCCAGGGGAACCCATTATCTCTTCTCTTCCAGGGGTTGTCCGTACTCTTGCGCCTTTTGCTCTCCAAGGCTCCATTGGAAGAAATTCAGGACCTTCTCGGCCCCCTATGTCGTCGAGGAGATCAAGGACCTTGCTCGGAGATTCGATGTGGAAATGGTTGTCTTCAATGACGATCTTCTTATCGGGAATCCAGGGCGCATGGGAGAGCTTGCCTCCTTGATCTCCGGGGCAGGGCTTCCGCCGATTCCCTTTGGGGGGGACGTGAGGGCGAATCTGGTCACTCCGGAGTTGTGCCGTCTTCTCGCGCAGATGAACTTCAAGGTGGTCAGTTTCGGCGCAGAGTCCGCTTCTGAGCGAGTCCTGAGCCGGCTCAAGGGGGGCGTTACCGTTCTGGATAATCAGCGGGCCGTGGACCTCCTTTTCGAGCAGGGGATCAAGATAAAGGTCTCTTTTGTCATTCTGTCCCCCTGGGAGGAGTATGATGACCTGATGGAAACGATCCGCTTCCTTTTCAAGAACAGGGGCAAGCTCAGCCAGGTGAGTCTTCTTCCCCTGGTGCCCCTGCCTGGAACCCCAGTGTGGCAACATGCGGTGGAAAAGGGGGTCGTCTCAGAGGAGATGGATTGGATCAAATTGAATCTGGATACTTTCAACCCCGACGAAATCGTGCTCCACAACTTCACCAGGGCCGACATGGAGCGATTTCACAGGGAGGTTTTTGCCATGTTCTCTGATGCCGGCATGACGGATCAGTACCGGGCTCTTTTCGGCCCGGAGAAGGAGTGATTCCCTTGAGAATCGGGTTTATACAGGCTATAAACAAGGAGCACCTGAAGAGGGCGCACGACATTCCTTCTTACTCATTCATCTATCTTGCGGCCTATCTGGAGAAATACCTGCAAATGAAAGATGTCTTCATTGCGGATACTGTGGAGGAGCTGATCGAAGGGAAGCCCGATCTGGTTGGGGTTGCCTCATATTCCATGTATTTCAATATGGCGGCGGAGATTGCAGGGAAGGTGAGAGAAGCATTGCCGGGTGTTCCCATCGTTCTGGGGGGTCACCATATAGCCGCAATCCCTCATACCCTTCCCATGGTATTCGATCTGGCCGTAAGGGGTGAGGGTGAAGAAACCTTTGCCGAGCTTGTGACCCTGTTCCAGCGGGACCGCAGATTTACTCCCGATAATCTGGATGCCGTAAAGGGGATCGTCTTCCACAGAAACGGCGAAACGGTCATCTCTCAGCACAGACCCTTGATCGAGCCCCTTGACAGGATTCCTTTCCCGAAAAGGGAGCTTCTGAAATGGGACCAGAAGCACGATTTCCTCTACAGCTCCAGAGGCTGTCCCTACAGGTGCAATTTCTGCTCTCCCATCATAACCTGGCCCAAGTATCGAAGCCATTCCGTGGACCATGTGATTACGGAGATTCAACTGGTTCTCCGGCAGCATGACGTGCTGTGCATTGACTTCTTTGATGATCTCTTCATCGCCGACCTTCCCCGTCTGAAGGCCATTTCGGACCGGATTGTGGCCGAGGGGCTCCACAAGGAGGTTTCCTTCGCCTGCACGATCCGCTCCAATCTCATGAATGACGAAATCTGCGAGATCCTGAAAAAGATGAATGTGGTCTATTGCAATTTCGGCGCCGAATCCGGGTCTGACAGAATACTGAAGTGGTTCCATAAGTCCTCAAAGGTGGAGAAGATTCAGAACACCCTGGACCTCTGCCATAAGTACGGCATCGCAGTCAAGGCTTCGTTCATAGCATTCTCACCGGAGGAGACTGTGGAGGACTTGCTTGCAACGTTCCGGCTCATCATCCGCAACAAGGACAAATTGCAGAGAGTGGCGGTTCATCCCCTGATTCCTCTTCCGGGAACTTCGGTCTGGCGCATCGCCCTGGAAAGGGGCCTTGTGACAGAGGATGAGACCATGGACTGGGAGCGCCTGGACGGATATTTCTATACCGACAAGGGCCTCACCATGAACAATGTCATCAGGAAGTACGATATTTTCAGGTTCTTCAGGGAGCTGGATTCCCTTCTGGCCGAGCATGGCCTGGATTGGGAGAAGAGCCTCCATTCGCCGAACCCCAATGATGGAGAGCTGATCTTCAACCTGACCAAGTTTCTGGAAATCATCATGCACATCTACTTCCCGGAAAAGCTCATGGAAAAAGAGCCTGAGCCCCCTCGGGCGACGGACATACCGAAAGAATCCTATATCATGACGGAGAGCATGTGACCTGAATGCGCGAACACTATTTATGGTAACTTGTACAACAAATGTAGAAGTGATACAGAATGGCGGAAAAAAGAATAAAATCAACAAGAATGCGGGACCTGCTGGGTCAAATCATGGACGAAGTCTATTATAGGGGAAATTATTATGTTGTCGAAAAAGGGAGAAAACCTATATGGCGGCCATCATTTCCATAGAAGAGTACAAGCGAATTCAGAGGGAAAGGGAGGAAGATTTTGGAGTTTTTGATGACATCTGGGAAAAGAACAAAAGCTTCTCCAGCTCGCAGATTGAGCAAGACATAGCGGATACCCTGCAAGAAGTTCGAAAAAACCGCAAAAGGAAGCTGTGATCAGGGCAGTTCTTGACACAAACATAGTCTCAAAGCTTGGTCGGAAACACCTCATAACGTCGGGCGGACCACCCCCGTAACACCTGGCCCAGAAGCTCTTCCGAAAACATCCCTGCCTGAGTCAGCTTCGTATAAGTGGCAAGCGGAATTTCACCCTCCGACCCTCGAAGCCGAGGGTGGTCCACACGGATCTTCTGATCCAGGCGATCTTCCGCCTCGGCTCTGCCCGCATCTTACTTGCTGCTCCGCGGCAGCGGGATTTCCCTGTCCCACCGCGCCTTCTCGGCGGCAGCGTCGAACGCCCCGATGGTCTCCATGCCTGTGGCAGTGACTGTTATGACCTGACCCGCAGTAATCGTCGCGCTTTGCTTTGTTGTCGTGGAGGTCGCCTGCACCGAACCCTCGAAGACCTTGACCGTTGTCTGTCCTCCGTCGGCAACCTCGACCGAGAACACGGTCCCGCGAACAACAAAAGTGCCAATGGGGGTTTCTATCTGAAAATTCTTTACCTGTTTGATGATGGTTAAGTTGACTTCTCCAGTCTTGATTTCCACACGTTCGTTCTGAAGCGTCAGCTCTGTCTTCGACTTGATACGGAACACGGTCCCGTCAGGGAAGGTCAGGCAGGCCCTGCCCATCTCCTTGAACCGCACAGTGTCACCGATTCGCACCAGGGCGTTTTTCGGGATCGTCACCCACTCTTCGGTGTCCCGGTACCTGATCTCGAGATTGCCCGAGTCGGCCCTCACGGCACACGGGATCTCGGTAGCGGTCGGCATAATGGAGGTAGGCTGTAAGGTCACGGGTTTCCTGGCGTCGCCGCCGATAAGGCCGTGCTTTACCATGCTCTGATAGGCCGCCTGTAGAATCGCTTCTGCCTGATCATGGTTTGGTCCAACCTTCTTACTTGTGGCCAAAACCTCTATGACAAGGAGATAACCCGGGAAGAGAACTTTGATTCCACCCTCCGTGTGGAACACTTCGCGTTCTTTTAGAAACTGGGTTTCTGCCACCTTCTCGATCCAGCCTACATGATCACGTCGGCGAAATCCAAGGAAGTCCCCTTCACTCCATTTACTTTCAAGAAAGGAACTCAGACCTGCGGTTGCATACTGTCTAAGCAATTTTCCCGGGTCCGGACTTCGATAAAGAGTCACCTTGGGTCTACCTTCTTCGCCCATCTTTTCCACTCCGCCTAATGTGAGGTAGGACGGCTTGTCTCCTAAGCCACCGGGGTATTCCCTGATCTTTTTAGCTCCCACCATTTCCCTGATAGGCTCTAATGCTTCCTTTTCTCTGGTGAAATCCGCCTGAGCCAGAACTGCATTGTTCGAACAGCAAAGTAAGACTATCCCCCATAGTGTTATGAAGACGCGAGGACAGAATACCTGCTTCAAGCCATTTATCCACAAAAACATAAGATCTCTCAATTCTTTCTTCTCCACGGTTCTTCCTCCTTATTCTTCCTTCATTAGAGCAGGAAAGAACGGATAGCACAAGATTTTATGAAGCCCCAATGAGGGGGGATTCCCCCTCGCCCGTGCGGCGCATTCAATGCGCCAAAGGATAGGAAAATCGTTTTACCGAAAGAATCCTATATTATGACGGAGAGCATGTGACCGGAAGTTTACAAATTGTTTACACCTGGAGCAAACAGACGGGGTGACTTTTCTTATCGAACCGTGATATAATAAGTACGGTGCAATGTTTATTTCTCGCGTCTTTTAAGGAGGGAACCCAGTGGATCCGCTCAAATCAGGTCAGATCACCGGCCAGCCGTCACTGAATCCGTTTGAGAAGCAGCCGGCAGGGAAGCCGGAGTCAGTGCAGAGCCCGGATTCAGCCGAACTTTCTTCCGATGTGAAAAGGATGCTCCACACTTTCGGGCTCCCGGAGCCCAAACCCACGCCCGAAGAGATGATGCGCAATGCCCAGCAGATCGGCAAGCAGACAGATGTCGTGGACAAGCGGTCTCTTCCCACAAAGGAAGCCCCTGGAGAGGTTCCGATTCCGAAACCGGCGTCTTTGCCGCAGACTTTCCCGACTCCCGATTTCGGCGACAAAACCTCGGCCCAGCCGCCGACCGCCACAGTGCAGGCTTCGCCTGACGGGAGCGTGAGGACCGGCTCCGTGACTCCGCAGAATGTGACACCTTCGCCGAGTCCCAGCCCCGCGCCGGATGCCGCAAACCCGCAGACTCAGGGTCTGGAGCAAACCATGGCGCAGTACGAGCAACTGAAGCAAAAGCAGCAAATGGAGCAGCTCCAGTTGGAGATGTACCTTTCGGGCCTTGAGCATCAGAAGACCCTGCAGAACATGATTCGAAATTTCATAAAAAAGATGAATGAGCTGGAACAGCAGCAGCGCATGTACGAAATGCAGGCCAATTTCAGCATAGGGGTGAACTGGGCGAAAGCCCTCGGCGGGAACTAGGGAACTAGGGGGAATTCCAATGTCCGGCATTCAGCAGACCCAGTGGTCCGATTCCGTGTCGCCTCCGGGCGGATATTTTGCGTTGCTTCACAATACTCTTGAATCTCTCCACCGTGAGATTGTGCCTCAAGGGGACTACTTCGCAACCGGACCCAAGGAGATCGGGACCCTCACAGGGCCGCAGGGGTTTTCCATAGGGGCGCCCTCCGTGGTGCCGCCTCCCGTGCAGACCCAGCAAGGAGCCGTGAGCGTTCCCCACAACCTTTATGAGGAGGATACCCGGTCTCCAGCCATGCAGCGGTATCCCGCCGCCACCAATACCGTTTCACCCGATCCCATGGCGCGGCTCCAGAAAGTGGCCGCCAGGATGGAGATGCAGCAGGTACAGCAGGAAACGGAAAAGATCCAATTGGACATGTTCCTGTCGGAGCTGAACCACAGGAAGAACATCCAAAAGATGATGAATGACTTCAGAATGAAAATGTTCGAAATCCGCAAGAAGCAGTTGGCGGATGAAGCGGCTTCGATTGACAGTTGGGCGAGAAAATGGTGGGTATTCCTTGGAGATCCCACCAACTTGAAAGCTGTTGGATTATAAGGTGAGGTCTATATGTCGAATTTGACGAATCCTGTCGGGCCGACCGGGTCTCAGCCCATATTCGGCGGGCAGACGCCGGTTTTTCAGCCTGAGTTCACTCCAAAGGCTCCCGTGCAGGCGGGGGCGCCGGTTCTCCCGCAGGATGCCGTGAGCCTTCAATCCTATGTCCCCACGGAAACGGAAGCTCTCCTGAATGCGGCCCAGGTCAGTATGCCCCAATCAAGCAGTACCGATTTGCGCAAAAAGGCGGTCAGGCCTGAAGATCTTTCCGGCCCCGGACCCGCCCAAAGGGCGCTCCAATACCTTTTGCAGGGTACGCCTCAGCAGGGAAACACGCCGCCTCCTCCCGACCCTGCCAGGTTGCAGTATCCGGGCTACGATTTGCTCCCATATGGTGCGCCACCCCCCCCTGTCTCCATGCCTGGCACACCCGGCGTACCCACACCGGGGCAGCCTTCCGGTTTTCCGCCGTGGAATCCCGTGGGCCAGCAGTATGGTTATCCTCCTTTTGGAGGGAATCCCTCTGACAGCGGCTTCAATGACCCTGTAGTGAGGCAATTGCTGGAAAAGGTCCAGAGGGAGTACGGCCCTTCCCCTGGGATGGTCCCGCCTCAGATGCCTTCCGGGATGAATCCTTACATGTCGAGTGCGGCAATCATGCCGCCGATGTTTCCTCCCGATTTCTCGATGGCCCTCATGATGGGATATGGCTCAGGGTTCCCCTTCATGTCTATGCCATATATGTTTCCTTACATGGGGATGCCCTTCTTCCCTCCCATGATGAGCTTCATGCCGTGGCATGGTCCATGGTGGCCCATGGCCGCAGGCGGAGCACTGGGAACGTTCGGAGGCGGGGCGGTTGGCGCCGGCGTTGGTGCACTCGCCTCCAAGCTGACAGGGGGCGACCCGTGGAGAGGCGCCTTCTACGGCTCAGGGATAGGAGCGGCCGCAGGATATGGAATAGGAACCACTCTCGGGCTTCTGAGCTATTTCCACTGAGGATTCGCTCACTGCCCTTCTCGGCTTCCCTGACCCCTGAATTCCGGATCCCTGACCCCAACTACTCTCCCCCCTCACAGAGGACTATCTTTTCTGTTGCAGAATATCAAATTACAGCCATTCACTTTGATTGGAGGGGACCATTATGGAAATGTCGCAGGAAGAAAAGACCTGGTGTATGTTGTCGCACCTCTCGATACTCTTGACCTTCATCGTCCCAGGGATAGGCGGTATCATCGGCGCCCTTGTGATCTGGGCCATCTATAAGGACAAATCGAAAATCGTCCCATTCCATGCCATGCAATCACTGGCTTACCAGGTGGCGTGCCTGGTGATCTTGACTGTGGGCGGCATAGTAGCTTTCGTTCTGACTTTTGTCGGGATCGGCATACTGCTGTATCCGCTGCTCGGCCTTCTCGGACTTGCCGCTTGCGGATACGGGGTATATGGAGGCATCCAGTGCAATAACGGCGTGGACTTCAAGTATTACTACCTGGGCGACATGGTGCGCCAGAAAATGCCTGCTTAAGAAAAGGATGCCTCTGCGGTGAAATGGCTTTTGGTCTATGCTTGCGGCTTGCCCCTGAGCTTCTGCTTTCCGGCAAGAAGGTACTCTGAGGGCACGGTCTCAGGCATGTAGAGGTTGATGTCCCGAAAGCCGGCGTTTAAGATCAGCTCCCAATATTGATCCATGGTGTACACGTCCCCCCGGGGGGATTGAAGAAGAACGGAGAGGGCCATCAGGTTGTGCTGTGCATTTGCACGCTCCTCGTCTGCGATCATATCGAAGACGAGGAGTTTTCCGTTTGAGGCAAGGGCCTTGTAACATCTCTTGAAAAGGGCAAGACACTGAGCCTCTGAGAGAAAATGGCAGATGTTTCCCAGAATGACCAGGTCCTGGTTTTCCGGAAAATCCATCTCCAGGATGCTCTCGGGAACGAAAACCGCTCTGGACAGAACGCCCAGCTCAGAGGCGACCTCCTTTGCCGTTTCCAGCACAGGACCCCAGTCTTCACAAATTACCGTGGCTTCGGGGTCTTTTGCCGCGAATGTGAGACCCAGTGCGCCACAGCCACAGGCGAGGTCCAGAATCCGCCGGTAGGGGCCTTCATCTCTTATGGTTTCATAGACAGTCTCCGCCTGCACAAGAAGGGGGCGTTTTCTTGCCCGGTTGTATCCGATCCAGTATGGATTATCAGGTGTCATAGCGGCCGTAGATAGGACGGTGCCGTCCTTGCGGACTACTTCCGCCAACCTGCCGGTGACGCTCCAGAGAGGCTCACCGGCAAGCACCATGACCACATCACCGATATATTCCTCCCTGCCTGGAATCAGATATGTCTCGGCAGCCTCCGTCAATATGAATTTCCCCTGGTCTCTCCTGAGCAGACCATAGGCCGCCAGTGCTGCCAGCAGGACTCTTGTGGAGCGGTAGGGGAGGGAAAGGCTGTCAGCCAGTGTTTTCACATCCTTCCCCCCCTCGGCCAGCCCTTCAAAAATCCGGAGCTCCACCCCCGCCTTAAGGGCCGCCGTGGCTCTGTAAGCATTGGCGATTCGAAGCAGGCTGTCCAGTTGTGCAGAGGCGGATCCCGTCTCGCAGATCACATTCTCATCTCCTTTATCGCCTGCTCACTCACAGGGTCGTCCGCGCAACTTTTGTTTTCCGGCCAGCAGGCATTCGGATGGAGACCCTTCGATGGTGTACAGATTTATGTCCCGAAATCCGGCTTGAAGGAGCTTTTCCCAATACTCTTCAAAGGTATGGACATCCCCTTCCGCTGATTGAAGAAGGACCGAAAGGGCCATCATGCTGCACTGCGGACTATCGCGGTCCTCGTCCGCGATGCTGTCGAAAACAAGGAGCTTACCGCTATGGGCAAGGGCTTTGTGGCATCTCCTGAAAAGCGCCAGGCACTGGTCCAGTGAGAGGAAATGACAGATATTGCCGAGGATGATCAAATCCTGGTTCTCCGGAAGCTCCATTGTCAGGATGCTCTCGGAAACAAAGGTGGTCCTCGACAGGACTCCCAGCTCCCCGGCCGTTTCCCTGGCCGTCTCAAGCACGGGCGCCCAATCTTCGCAGATCGCCTGAGCCTCCGTGTCCTTTGCGGTGAATGTGAGGCCAAGGGCGCCGCAGCCGCAGGCGAGATCAAGGATGCGTCGAAAAGGTCCCTCTTCTCTTATTGTTTCATACAAAGCTTCGGCCTGTGTCAGCAGGGATCGCCTTATGGAGCGGTTGTACCCAACCCAGTAGGAGTTGTCCGGTGAAAGGGCAGAAGCGGAAATCACGCTGCCGTTCTGCCGCACTACATCGGTCAATCTCCCTGCCGTGCTCCAGATCGGATCCCCTGCAATCACTGCCACCATGTCTCCCAGGTATTCATCCTTGCCGGGAACCAGGTAGGTTTTGGCGGTTTCCGTCAATATGAATTTCCCCTGGTCTCTCTTGAGCAGGCCGTAGGCCGCCAGTGTGGCCAGCAATACCCGTGTGGAGCGCTGTGGGAGACCAAGTTGATCGGCGAGTGTCGGAGCGTCATGCCCGCCCTGAGCCAGTGTGCGGAAAACCCCCGACTCAACGCCCGCCTTGAGGGCCGATGTTCCCATGAAAGCATAGGCTACCTGAAGCAAATGATCCAATTGTGCCGAGGTTGACCCGGTCCCGGGAGGCATCTTTCCGTGTCCCTTTCTGGTTGAATTTGCTGGATTGTTCTCTTTCTTCTTTTGCTTGTCCTCTTAGGCAAGCAGAACAACCAGACCGCAAAGCGCAGAACTGTTCAGATTTCACCCTCCTTTTCAGAGATTTTCAAACATTCCATTATTCAACATAGATAGCGATATGTTCCCCAATTGCGTATTCCAGAGATGAAAGAGGATCAACCCTCAAACAGCGAAAATCCTGCACGAACCAGGACTGGGGAAGGTCTGTAGTCCTTGCCCTTCTCCTTGCCTTCGGCCCGCTTAAACCCGGCAAGGGGTACACCCCGCAGGCTCTGTGCCATGCCCTGCACACACGCCGCCCATCAGCCGCGCCGCTTTTTGGCGTCGGCTGGATGGGCTTGTTCGACGTTCCGCCCCAAGGCGTAAACTCATGCCGTATTCGCCAGCTTCTCCGATTGCTCATCTACAGCCCTAATAATACCCTGAACTGCGTTCACCTCAGTTTCTTCGAAATAGACTTCTCCACATTGCTTACAAACCCACGCGGGGACGTTGTCGAGACTGATGTGAACATCTTTACGATCAATATGAAATGGCGCACTTCCACGCGCCATTTCGCCTTGGCAATACATACATTCCATGGCTCAATCCTCGTTCTATAATCTTCAGACCATTGGGCCTCATCCGGCATATACGCTGTTATTACAGCCAAATACTCATCCTTCGGCGCGCACACGATATGTATCGGCCTCCCATCCGTACCCTTGCCCAGCATCAGACAACTGTGGCCTCTGGCACCTCCTGGATAGTCCTCAATGATCTCACCTTCTTCAATTACTTTCCGCACATCAGAAGCGAAAATCATTCGCTCCGGCCTGGACATTTGACGTACTGCGTGATCCTTTGGGGCTGCCTAATCGTGTCCTGGACGTCGAGCGCGGCTCACCTGCGAAGTCAGGTGCAGCCGACTTGTTAACATTTCCCAACCGAGCGGAAACGGGCTCGAACAGGGGCTTGATCGTCTGGTTGTCCTTTTCGAATGTCCTTCTTCGCCGTTGTAATTGTCACGCATCGTCCTGATGGTCCAATCTCTCATTGACCGATTGGGCCTAGAAATAAAGGCTTTTCAATGGCTGTGAGAAAGAGTTGTTTCGGCTCGGCCCTCATCAAGCGAGGTCCTTTTCGTCTCAAAGAAGGCCGGGACCCTGAGGGTATCTTCAGCTTGCGAAATTTCCTCTTGAGTCATTTTCTTGGCCAGCTTTGTTCGGCTCGCGGTGATTGCGCCTCTCTCCCGGCCCTCTGGAGCTAGCTCCGCCGCCAAAGAGTAAAGGAGGTAGGCTTCAACCAGGTTCTTGGGAACGCCCTTTCCTGTAGCATACATAAGAGCCAACGATCGGCATGCGTCGGAGTTACCCGCCGCTGCTGCCCTTCGATACCACTTGGCCGCCTCTTCGGCATCCGCACCAACACCTTGACCCTGTTCAAGAAGGAATCCGATGTTCCGCATTGCCCAGTCCGAACCCAGGTCGGCCGCTTTTCTATAGTTTTTCATTGCCTGGGAAAAGTCCTTGGGGACCCCTTCGCCGTTATGGAAAGCCACGCCGAGAGCATTCAAGGCGTCAGGGTGATCCTGCAATCCAGCACGGCCAGTCCATCGCATAAATTCATCCAGGTCCCTCTTCCCGCCTTCCCCAATCTTGAACATTTCACCAAGGAGAACCTGGGCTTCCACGTTCCCTTTTTCAGCGGCCACCTGTAAGTGCTCTCGCGCTTGCCTTAATCTTCTGGGAGTGCCGCGGCCCGCGCGAAGGCAGTCCGCCAAGCACAGGTGGCCTTCCGGATCGCCAAGAGAGGCGGCCTTTTCAAGCCAGGAAACGGCCCTTTTCCAATCCGCCTGGTCTTCGCTTTCCAGATATAGACGACAAGCCGAACTTGCGCTTCAGCATCACCTGCTTCGGCCTTGGCAAAATCCCGGGATCAATCGTTACCGCAGGGATTGCAGCTTCCCCATCGTCGCCGGCCAATGGTTTGAATTCCTCTGAAACACGTTCCCCATCAGCTTCGACACTTACCGTGCTGATGGAACCACAGTGAGAAAAGTTACTGCGAATCGAGGCAAGCAATTTGTTACAATCCTGCTTCAACCAATTTGGATTGTTCCCCGGGTATAATTGAATGACCAGGGTTTTCCCACTTCCTGATTCAGTTCCTTTCTGTCGGCGGCAGTCCGCAACAGCCCCACAGTGGTAGAAAAAATTGACCGCTCTTCGAATGAAAGACTGGAAATCGTCAAATGGGGTTGGACCAAAAACTTCTAAAACCTTCGGAACCGAGAGCAATGAACCGTGAATCCGGAAATTCAATTCGTTAATTCCTTTTGTGGTGTTGAAGAACCTACATAGGGTCTGGGAATTATCGAAAGAGGTTTCTCCGCCCATCCGATCGGGAAGAATATGATCAACCTGTAGCTTTACCGCCCGACCCTTCTCGGCCCCGCAACAGAGACACCGGAAATGATCCCGCCTGAAAACCAGCTCCTTTTCGTCCTCAGACAATTCTCTGATGCGTCCTCTTTCGGGAGGAGGCTCAACAGGTTTGGGAATCACGGCTTTGGCATCTGAACCTGTTATCAGGAGTTCCATAAATCGGTTGAGGGAACCATCGTAGGCCGTTTTGAAGCGATCAAAGGTTTTGTAAAAAGTTGACCAGAGACCGCCTGGCTGCTGGAAAATCTTTTCCAATGCGCTTCTTTGGTCTAGGGAGTTCATGTTCCAATGATCCTTGGCAATCTTGTCCAGGTCGTAGCGGTTTCTCTCTTCGAAAGGAAAGAACTTGGGTGCTACCCGATTCTGAGCCATATGCCGTGCAATGCGTACCAGGTCAAAAACCAAGGTTTCCCCGAGGTTTTCCTCGTCCAGGTCGAAGGAACCGTCAGCCAATCGGCGAGTCTCCCCCAGCGCCCAGTCCATTGAAAGATTTTCCTTTTCCCATTCTTCGCTGAGATTTTCCGAGTTGCGTCGGATAAAGTCCTGGAATCCTTTTTCCTGGAAGTTGTAGACCATGACGAATTCGTCAAAGGACCCCATTTCATCGCCTTCACCGAGGGAAACGTAAGTAGTTTGATACCAGCCAACCGGCATCAAATTTGAAAAAGGCTCTGTTTGAAACGATCGACCGGAGTTGATTCGTTTGATTAGCTCCTCCACCAAACGAATTGAAATCATCTCGATCGGATAGTAACCTTTTACCGGTTGGGTCTCTGAAACCCCGCCACCAGCAGTGTAGGAAGCCCAATGGATGACCTTCCGCCAGGTGTCTGTAAAGAAAACGATGTTGGCATCCTTCTTCTCAGGACCACCGCCGGCTTTCTCACCCCGCAAAGCGCGGCCGATCATCTGAGTCAACAAAATGCTGCTGGTGGTTTCCCGAGTTACGAAAACGGTCCGCGTGTTGGGAACATCCGTTCCTTCCGTGAGCATCCGGACGTTGATCAGAACATCCAGTTCGTCGTCCTTGAACTGGCGAATGATCTTATGGTTTTCGTCGGCAGAGCGCCTATTTCTGGCTTCTGCAGAACCAGGATCGGCGTCAATATGGGAGTAAACGGCATCCGCCCGAACCCCGACTTTCGCGAGCTTTTCCTTCAGGTAGACGCATTGGAACCATCGATCTGCAAAGATGATCGTCTTCCCGTATTCATCACGATTGGCGAGATATTCCTGAACGATGAAATCGTTACGAAGGCTATTTTCGGCCAATTTTCCAACGATATCCTCCGGAAGATCCCGATGTTCACTCATCAATCGGTTGTAAAGTGCATCATCTACCTCAAGGACTTCGTTGGTTTTTTTTGGATGAGCTTCTCCCGGGCCAAGATGTTCTGACTCTGGAGCTTGTTCTTGTTTGCCTCGTAAAGGATCCACTGGTCAAACAGCTTGTTGAGCCAACCCCGGCGTGTCTCGTCTGAATAATCGGGAGTGGCGGTAAGGCCAAGAAAATAGGCCGATGGGTGAATCTCTCGAATAGCCGAAAGAAGCAGACGACAACCATATGCAGGGGCATGATGCGGTGGGGGTGGTCATTATGACAACGTCGTCAGTAGGAACAATGTCCCCTGCGCGAGAGTGAGAAGGATTGCTGGAAACAACCCGGATGTTCAGTGTGGACCTGGGGAAGGGGATCCACTTGGCGTTCTTTTTGAATTCATCGCAGGCCTGATCAAGGAGGTGGAAAGAGTGAGCCAACCAGAGGATCTTGGCGCCCTTGGGAATGGCGGTTTCAGACAACCATTTCACAGAAGTGAAGGTCTTTCCGGCACCGGTTGGAAGGACCAGGAGCCCACCCTTACCCTGCGGATTCCGAAAGGTAAAGGCCCTGGTTAGGGCATCAATGGCTTCACTCTGATGAGGGAAAAGAACCTTTTGAGTAGAAAATGAGTTGTCCTTCCGCAGTTTTTCAAGATCAAAAGACTCGAATTTAATTTTGCCTCCGAAAGAATTCAATTGCCGAAGATCCTTCTATGATCGTTCTTGATTTCCCAACCCTCGTTGTCCTAATTGTTCGGTTGTCCTGTTCGATTGTCCCACCCGACCGAGGTTCTTGTCCAGCTAGGTCGTCCGGTTCGTCCAACTCATCCAGCCCGGTCGTCCGTTCAGATTGTCCATTCTTTCGTTGCCCTGCTTGTCCGGGGCTGGTTTTCCGACCAGAAACGCCGCCCTTTCAATATCTCCTGTCCCCTTGAAAAATGTTGATCTCTTTCCGGTACCGAAAGTCTCGTCCCGCCACGGATGCATCGGTTAACTACTGGATAGACAGATCTGCCATAAATCTTTTGGACTGCTGTCGCTTTCTGTCTAAACGCATTGGAATTTTCTTGCCAGGCTCTTCGCAACCCCAGAGCTGACTCATATTGCTTCGTCCTTCAACCTGGAACAACTGCGTTATAGACAGTTCCGCCCAAAACGCACCCATTCCTTCCACTCGCAGGAGATCTGCGGGGCTTCGTACACCTTTCCCTCCTCGATTCAGCACGTGTGTGCGTGTCATTGTGGTCCGCACATCCTTATGCCCAAGCAATTCCTGAATTGTACGGATGTAGGTTTTTATACGCCCCCTGAAGTATGGGACTGGCTCTCCCTTCCTCACGCATACAGCGTCCAAAAGTTTGCCCTTTATAAATATGCTAATGTATACTATAATGAACCATGCCTCTATTTTTCCTGTAAATTGGGAGATCTTCGTGGAAGACAAGAGAGCACGGATAAAGGGAGAGTATCATCCTCGGAATCCGAGGGCATCGGCTCTTTACCGGCTCGTGGAAGATTATTGGGAGGATTTCATAGGATGTTACGAAGATCGCTATGAAAGTACCTACGGATACTGGAGGGATGTAATCCGCAAGGCCCTCTTCAGATTTCTCGACTGCGGCGATCTCCATTGCGGCTTTGCCAGGATACATTGCTCCCACTGTGGAACCGATATGCTCCTTGCCTTCTCGTGCAAGACCCGTTATTTCTGCCCATCCTGCCATATGAAACGCGTAGTCTCCTTCTCAATCCATCTTGAGGAGGAAGTGCTGGGCGCCGTTCCCATAAGACACTGGGTCTTTACTATCCCAAAG
>JACPDT010000210.1 GCA_016183865.1 Armatimonadota bacterium
AAGAGTGCACCTCGTTGGTGATCGAAAAATCACTGAACAAACCCTGATTCCTTTGACCATACAGGCGCCACCAAGTTCAACATTTTTTTGATGGGGGATTATGGGTAGACTTTTTCTTGTTTAGCATTGAAAGCAAATGGCCATAACACACGCTTAGCCGGCCACGTATGGGCAGAATCCCAAGCAGCCATACCAAAAGAAGAGTTCTGGGATGTACAGTCCCTTCTGCGAGGAGGATTCTGCTGATTTGTGAATATTTTGTCGTATTTTAACCCAAATGATGCGTAAGAGATTTTGAAGGGCAGGATTCGGTATTCGGGTACTTCCGATGGTTGTATTATGTCATTTGACAGAAACTTGATAACCACTGGGGTTTCTGCCTAATTCCATGGGTATTGGGATTAGGGGTTCTGCTGCCGGTCTTCCCAGAACTCGCAAACAAAGGGCTTGTCAGGGAGCTCCGTGGGGACAGGGGCCATGAGGTAATATTCCTTGGTTTGCCGGCCGAAGACTTCGCACTGGAAATGGATAAACTCGGTGTCGAGGATCCCCTCGAACTCTCGTCCTCGATCCAGAATCTTGAGGTGTTTGCAATTGGCGCAGATTTGGATCTTACTGGGGGATTTCACTGCCATCCCTTCTTTACGAACTGGAGCAGCTCTTCACGGGATGGAACCGTGTTTTGATCGAGTTTGCCGAAAAGAAGATTCAAATAGGCGTACATGGGGCGGTCCGCCGCCATCAGGTCCTCCCGGGAGCGATCCTGGGAGTTCAATCGCAGGCTGTCAGGGGAGGAGCTTGTCAGCATGGCCTCAACACAATCAGCCAGGTGCTCTACGCGGTAATGCCAGGAGTTGTTTTCAGGCCGGGCGGAATGCTCGTTGATGAACATGGGGACCCCCGATGGGCCCTCCCCCGGTTGATAGACCAGGTTTCCCCCTGCCTCAATTTGAAGCTCTATGGCCTTGTTTATGACCCTGTGAAATTCCCCTGTGGCGATGCCGTTTTCGCCAAACTGCTTTTCCATTACATTTTCATCCCGAAGGCAGAAATCCAGGGCATGGGCAAATTCGTGAATCGGGACCCGATAATGACCGGTCTTTGCGGACGGATCAGGCACAGCTTCCTCTGATATCAAGATCGCTTTCTCATCACCCAGCGTCAGCCCGAGGGTTCTTGCGCCTTCCTGGCCTCCCCTTCCCACATCCCAGTCCATGACCTCAGCCATCTGGTCGGCCCTGAAAATCCTGCCCTGATACGCTGCCTTATCGCCGGGATACTCCAAATACTGAACTCCTTCGGAATCTGCAAACCCGCGAAGCCCCTGCGCTTCTCTGAGACCTTTCGGCAAGGGGAGCTCCTGGCCTGTTCGTATGTCCTTCACTTTTCCTGGAGCCGATTCAAGGAAAACCCCTGGGTAGTCGCCTGGTCCCACAAGCACTTTCACAGGCGCAAGACCCTTGCGCGGAGCCTCCTTGAAAATGCCTGTATCGAGAAGAGATTGATTTTTTCCCACAACATGAATCTTGTACCCTGCATCGGAGACCAGTTGCAAGGCGCCCACGGGATAGGCGGAAAGATCGGAGGTCACCTGTCCCGCGATTGCCGAATTGCGAGTAGCCTCCGACTCGACCAGCATTCCCCTGATGAGATCTACCTTTGAATCTCTGCTTTCTATCGGGGGCTTCAAGACCGGGGCGGCGGTCGGAACGGGGCCTGAATATGCCTCCCCCTTGTCAAGGTCGGCGGCAAGTGCCGGTTTCGGGAAATAGGACCCGTTCCCCACTCTTAGCGGGGAGAAATCGAGTGACTTATTCTCTCCGGTTATTCCGCGAATGTCAGACACAGAGTTCCCTCCCGAACCCGCAGCGCGAAAGTATCCTGCCGAATGATTCCTCCACCAGATTACCTACAGGCTCACCGCCCTCATGGACCATCGTGACCGCTCCTTCAGGATTCACGGACAGGCTGCAAAGGGTTCTTTCCTTCTCATATCTGTTCGGTATTATGATACCAGAAATCGGGCACGCACACAAGAGGCTTTCAGGCGCCAGGTGTGCCGAATCGGGGTCAGCAGGACTCCAGAAAATGGAGACATCTGCCTCGGATGCCAGATCCCCTGCCCATTTCAAGACAGAGATCAACTCCTCTTCCTGTGGAACGAGCGATTCGAAACGAGGATCACTATTCGCATCAAAGGCGCGCAAGAGGATTTTTTCCGCCCCGAAGGCCACGGCAAGCTTAATTCCTTCGACTCTGCCCTTGCCTTCCTTGTCTTTCAGAATGAAGTGATCCACGGTATAAGGGATTCCTTCATTCCCTAAAGCCTTCATATCGGCCAATACGAAGTTCCAGGCATCCTCCATGATGATCAGGTCATGTACATCCGAAGAGAACCCGAACAGAGGCAAGCGCACGTCGGAAAGACCCAGGCCCATTGCAGTGTGCACAGTTGCGGGGCTCAGGAGGAGTCCGTCGGAGACAAGGGTGGTAGGGATCCCTTTTTCTCCCAGATACTGAATGACATCGAGAAACTTGGGGTGAAGCAACGGCTCTCCCCCGCACAGAAGAACTCGGGAGGGCTTTTTTTCGTCCTCCGTGAGATGCCGAAGCACCTGGGCGAGCGTGGTAGAAGACATTTCTCCTGCCTCATCCCTCCCGGATTTCGGAGGGATGCAATTCCAGAAGGTGGTGTTTCGGAAGCTGTCTTCTGTCAGCTCCAGAAGCACCACAGGCGTTTTTTCGATGATTGTGTTATTGTTCATGTTTCAGGCTTCCATCCGCGCCGGCAGCCACCCTCCACACTTCCGTCTCTGCTGACGGCTGACAACTGACTGCTGAACGCTGCCAAAGGGACTCGAGGGCCCGGGCTTGCCGGGCCCCTCACAATCCTTTTTACTTCTCGTTCCAAAGCTAGCAGCTATTTTTCCAGCCGCCACAGGAGTGCTGTCTCCAACCGCCGCAGGAATGCTGTCTCCAACCGCCGCAGGAATGCTGTCTCCACCAGCTACAGGAGCCCCACCAATTCCATTGACCCTTCTGGCCCTCGGGACCGCCCTCCCCTCCCAGCTTCTGGGTAGCTTCCTCGGCCTGTCCTTTTGTGATGACATTGCTTTCGAGCAGTTGCTGAATGAACTGCTGGGCGATTTCCTGCCGGCTCTGGCGAACTGTGCCACCATAAGATTCATTCTGAACCTCAGGCTTGAACCTCAGGCTTGGGTTCGCCCTGGGGAGCTTTTGCCTTCTTGGGATCATAGCCTTGAGTGCCGCCCACATCTCCGATAATATTGGACATAAGATTCACCTCCTTTCATCTAAAACTAACCTGCCTGAAAAAAAGGCAGAGCCTTTGCAAAGCTAGCAGCTATTTGACCAGCCGCCGCAGGAGTGCTGTCTCCAACCGCCGCAGGAATGCTGTCTCCACCAGCTACAGGAGTGCTGCCTCCACCAGCTACAGGAGCCCCAATTCCATTGACCCTTCTGGCCCTCGGGACCGCCCTCCGCTCCCAGCTTCTGGGTAGCTTCCTCGGCCTGTCCTTTTGTGATGACATTGCTTTCGAGCAGTTGCTGAATGAACTGCTGGGCGATTTCCTGCCGGCTCTGGCGAACTGTGCCACCATAAGATTCATTCTGAACCTCAGGCT
>JACPDT010000234.1 GCA_016183865.1 Armatimonadota bacterium
CTTGCTATCTTCGATAGGTCGGGTTTTCTCCGAGGGGAAAGTCCCACCGGTGTTCCCCGACTCTCAATACCAGCCTTCTCGGCTGCACATCCTCAACCACAACGTGCGGCTGCGGACTCTCTCCGCTTCTCACCAGATAGTCTGTGCCTTTCCAGCGGAGAATGCCTGTCAGCGGGCGACGACCGTGACGTATGACGCCGACAAGGCGGGTGGCGCCGCCTCCCTGCTGCGCATTCGGTTGGAGGTTACCTGGTCCATTCGCCGCATTCTGAATATTTCCTGCCTGCCCGGGAGGGGCTGGAAGAGAGGGAAGCTCATTGATTACAAGCTCAGGGGGCAGATCTACAGGGAGAACTTTCTTCGATTTTGCGGGGCCTTTCCTGGGCCGCTCCTCCACCTCCTCCGGGAGCAGCTTCTCCCGATCCCAGGGGGAAAGAAAAGACAGCCCGTCACCGATGCCGATAAACTGGGTCGCACCGCCAGCCAGCATCTTTTTCCCCGTCTCGTCGGCCCCTATGGTGGGATCTATTTGAAAGGACATCACAGCCTTGACCTCATTGATTCCATATTCCAGAACCGGAGGCGCTTTCTTGGGATCGGCCTGGGGAGCAGGCCCCGCCTGAGGCGCATTCTGCCCGCCCTGAAGACCGCCGCCGGGTTGTGCCCCCATCTGCTTCAGGAGTGCAGGGGGAGGAGCGCCCTGCCCGACTGGGGCCTGCTGACCTTGCTGAGGAGGGGGACCGAACATGGGCTGGTTCCCCCCTGCCTGCCCGGGGGGTTGATTGCCCTGGCCGGGCTGATTCCCTTGCTGGCCGGCCAGGACTTCCGCGAAAGGATTCGTCAGGACCAGCTTCTCGAATTTCACCCATTTTCTCATGGTCTCCAGATCGGCCAGCCATTGAAGGACACCCGACAAATCGCCTGCAATGCTCATCTCCGCGCTGAAGGCCCCCTCAGGGGCCGCGGCATCCACTCCGCCCATTCCTCCGGCATCCTGCCCGGGAGCACCGGCACCGGGCTGACCGGGTGGCGGACCCCCCTGACCGGGCGGCGCACCCTGACCGGGCGGACCGCCGCCTGGGCCCATCAAACCTGCTTTCTTGAAGCTCAAGATCTCGACTCCCCGACGCAAGGCCAGATCACCAAGCGAGGTAAGGAGGCGCCCTTGCTCTTTCTCTGGGGCGCCCTGGGTTGGAGTCACAGCGCCTGCGACCTGAAGCTCAGGCTGTGCCGGAGTCGGGGTGATCATCCCCGAAGGCGAAGAATCCGCCGGTCCTTCCTCTCGGAGCAGATTCGCTCTGATCACGAAATCATAGACAGTTTTTTCCCCCACTTTTTTCCTTTCACTGCTCTCCAGGAAGGCATAGGTGATGTAATTCCTTTCATTCAGGACTCGAGCCATGAGAAGGGGAAAGTGCTCTTGCCGGGTTTCACCCTTGATGTACAGGCCCAATTCGCCCTCAAGGCCGATCTCGCTGAACCAGGCCTTTTGGAAGCTGAGGGCCCGAATCTCCCTGACCGCCTCGACCAGTGGAGTCTTTGGAGGAGCAGGCTTTTCCGCTTCCGATGCCGCATCAGGGGTGAATGCGGGCCTGGGCGCGGAGGACACATTCATTACAACAGGGGGCCTTTTGGGAGGGAAAAACTTTTCCCAGAAAAGAGCCATGGAGATCGCAAGTGCGCCCAGGACTATACATACGGCCAGAGCCACAGGAAAGGGCTTCCTGGGCGGTGCGTCCGGTCTGGCCGACATCTTCAGGCGCGTCGTCTTGGGGGTCTTGTCGAGCCAGTCGGAGGAGAAATCAAGAACTGTGCCCGGAACGACCTCCTTTGTCTCCTCAAGGCACAAACCCAGAACGGATGCACCGACTCTGGCTTGCTGATCCAAAGCCTGTTTCGTGAATCTCTGGCTGTCGTAAAGGATTTCTCCATCAGGGAAAGAGGCAATTCTTGCCTGAAGGTCCAGCTTTTCCCTGAAAAAAGCCTCGAGCCGCTCTGCGTTCCCAAGCTTTTCCCAGTACCCTGTCAGATAGACCTCGTCAAAAAACTTCTTATGCTGGGACTCAAAGGCCTTGATGCTCCTGAATAGCTCGACAGCCCAGCGATTCAGGAGAATCTGGATCCTCTCCTCATCCGTTTCCCCCATGGAGGGAGCGTAGGAGGTCATATCTGCGGGAATCCCCGAAAAAGTGGAATTAAAAAGGGGAATCCCGTCCTGGATCACTGTAAAATTGAGCCCCCCGGAAGTCAGGTCGAGCACCGCGCACGGCTTGCCCCGGGGAGCGGCCATGGCCGTGACAGTTGTGGGGCTCTTCATTGTGATCCTCTCCACTTTGAGCCCAAGAGAGGTGAAAGTGGACTTGATGTCTTCGATGAAGTCCCTTTGCCCTGCCAGTATGTTGAGCCGGCGGTCCGGCGCTTTCCCTGTCAGGAAGTAATTCACCACAGCCTTCGAGGGCTCCACGGGCAGCTCTTTTCGAATTGCGAAACCGATCCCCCCCGAAATGTCCTTCCCTGCCGCGGCGGGGAGCACCGCTTCACGAATGATGATCTCCTTGTCCGGAAGAGCTATGGAGATCCTCTGCCCTGCACCGATTCCCCGCTCTTTGAGAAGATCCTGGATTGCTTCCTTGTTCAGCTTCCCTCCGGAAAAAAGAGGGGCCTCGGAAGATCCGGTCTCAAGAAACTCCAGGTAATATTTATCCTTGACCTTCTTAAGCTGGGCAAATTCCACATTATGCTGATCCAGACTGAGACAAACAATTTCAGACATAAAACGCTCTCCCTACGGATATGATTGGTAAACCCAATTGGGGCTCATATTCACGTTCCAATACAGCGACTGGCTATATGTCCAGGGTATTGTGTATCGCAACTGGGCTTCAACCCTGGCCGTGCCCCGTATGCCTGTCGCATCGGTTGCCCCATACAGATATCGAAAAGTTCCGGTGATGTCCTGGCTGGTTCCGGTAGAACGCACGGTGACATCAACGGGATTCACTCCCACCCAACCGGCCACTTGCACAGTAGCCTGTCCTGCCTGGGCAAAATTTCCTGTCTGCCAGTCCAGGGCATAAACTATTACGGGTGATGCCACGGGCGGGGGCGGACCGCTCGTGGTCTTTCGATTGACTTCCAACCCTGCTTCTGCGGAATACTGGGCCTGGACTGAAGCTAGATCTTTCTCTTGAATGGGTTTTGTTTCTGTAAGCAGGTGAAGGGAGGTAAACCCGATGTAAATCATCAAAAAACCCATGAAAACAATCACAAGAGTGAAGGCCTGGCCTTTCTCGCGAGCCTTTCCCGATTTTCTCATGGCACCTCCTACATGCGCTTGGGATACGCGATGATCCGACTTTCAATCCGCGTCCATGTCTGTAAGCCGTCGGCGTTTCTCCTGGATGCGACAAGATCCACCACCACTCTCCCGTCTCCGGCGGCCAATCTGGGAGTGAAACCGGGCGCAACAGGGACAAAACCTGCTCCAGGATCGGGATTGCCCAGATTGCGGGCATCCAGGACCGGCTCTCCCCCGGCAGGAGTGCCGTTGACCGTGCGCATCAACTGTCGGTTGGCATTCACTGTGTAAACATACGTAATAGTGCCGGCCTGAGCAGGCACCGTGATAGTCAGATTGTCGTTGCCTGTGCTCGTTACGGCGCTGGCTTCCCTGATATGTCTGGCAAATTCGTCGCCAACTGCCTGAACATTCTTCCTTAACTCAAGCGATGATGTCGCATTTGAGAGCTAGAACTTCCTGGCTGCGTAAGTAGTGAGCAGCACATTGTCTTCCCCCCCTCCCTCAGGTCGAGGATAAAAAACCCAAACAGTGAAGACCTTGTGCGCCAGGTATCCTCCGCATGCGCCTCCTTGACCGTCATTGCAGTCCTGAATCTGGGTGCTCATATAGAAATTCCGATAAGCTGAACGGCAGCGGGCCTGCTCCGCGGCGGACAGAGCGGGATCTCTGCAGCCGATCCGGGAGAGTGGATGGGTCCCGCCGGTGAACCCGTAATCTGTGACAAGAGCCCTGCGGGGGTTGGGAGGAAAATCCCGCTGATCATTCACGCCACTATCCATGTTATTATAGGTAATAAGGGGAATCCCAACCTGGACATCCCCTGAGGCCATGGCCTTCAGCTCCTCCATGCGCTGTTGGGCAAGCTGAATGGCGAGCAGCCGACTTGACTGCCTGGTATCCAGCCCCTGAACGGTAATGAGAATCTGGAGGGCTCCCAGAAAAGACATGGATAAGATGGCAAGGGCCACAACCCCTTCCACCAGGGACATCCCTCGTCGGGATCGGAGACCTATTCGCATGTTCCTCGCCTCCTACTTGATCACTCTGGCCAGGTTGAAGAGGGGCAGGTACAAAGAGACCACCAGGAACCCCACACCCCCTCCCACGATGAGAATCAAGGCAGGCTCGAGGAAGGCGGTCATTCTCTCTACTGCGTAGTCCAATTCCTCTTCAAGGTAAGATGCCGCCTTATCGAGAAGCTCGGGCAGCTTCCCTGTCTCCTCACCGGTCACGATCATCTGTTCCGCAATGGGTGGAAGCATCTGCGCCTTCCGAAGCCCCGCACTGAACATGCTGCCTTTTCGCACCTCATCACTGGTTCCCAGTATGACCTCCTTGAAGGTATGGCTGGACACCACCTGTGCCACCATATCGAGAGCCTCAAAGGCCAGAATTCCTGCATTGACAAGGATGCCGAAGGACCGGGTGAAAAGGGCGGAATTGTACAATTTCAATAGTGCCCCGAAAACCGGAAGGCGCAGAGAAATCTTGTCAAGGATCTTTACAAAATCGGGATTCTTCAGCATTACGACAAAAACCACGCCGAGAATGACAAGCCCTCCAACGATCACAAACCAGTAATGGGTCATGAATCGGCTCACATCGAGAAGCATCTGCGTCTGAAGGGGGAGCTTCACATTCAATGTCTTGTACAGGGCGTCAAATTTGGGCAAAAGCAATGTTGTGGCAAGGAAGAAAACCGAGAAGGCGATGACGATTACAAAGATCGGGTAAGCAAGGGCTGCCTTGATCTTTCTCTTGATCTCATGGATCTTTTTGTAGAAAAGGGAAAGTCGCTGAAAAACCCCGTCCAGGTTTCCGCTTCTTTCCCCTGTTTTGACCATGTTGACGAAAAAGGGCGAAAAGAGGTTCGGATGGCTCCCGAAGGCCTCAGCGAAGGATTTGCCCTGCTGAATCCTCTGGTTCAGGTCGTCCACCAGGGCCACAAGGCTTTTTTTCACAAGGCTCCGCCTGAGGGTGTAAAAAATGGAGGTAACACTGAGACCAGCACCGAAGAGGGCGGACATTTGATAGCAGAATGTGACCATATCGCCGGTGCTGAAATGAGCCGGAATCGTCACCTTCTCTTCGGCCTCAAAAAGCTCCACCTGTTTCTTCAGGGAAAGGAGCCAGGCCAGATCTCCCCTGGCCAGCAGCATGGCTTCAGCCTCCTGCTGGGTATTCGCCTCCATGTTGCCTTTGACGGTCTTTCCATCCGTGCCCTGGGCCTCAAAAGTATAGACAGGCATTCTTATTCCCCTCTCACCTGAACCACGCGCACCACTTCTTCAAGGGACGTTTTCCCTTCAAGGGCCTTCAAGAGGCCGTCATCATCCAGGAACTGCATCCCTCCCTGGATGAGAGGTTTGGTCCCCCCGGGGCTCTCGTTCGCCAGCAGCCGTCTTCCAGGAGGAACATAAGACGGCTCCAGGAGAGCCCGCTTGATCTTGGAAATGGATTCCCCCGCCAGAAACCGCCCCTGAACCTCGTCTGTGAAAATGACGATCTCATGGATTCCGATTCGCCCCGAATAGCCCTTGCCGCCGCACTTCTGACACCCTTTCGCTCGATAGAGGGTGACTTCGTCATCCGATTCCATCCTGAACCCCCGTTTGCGGATCTCAGCGCCGCGCATGGAGTATGGCTCCTTGCAGGATTGACACAATTTTCTTGCGAGGCGCTGAGCCATCACGCCGATCAAACCTGCAAAGATCAGGGAAGGCTTGATCCCCATGTCATCCATTCTGGCGACAGCAGAGAGGGCGTCATTCGTGTGAAGAGTGGAGAAGACAAGGTGTCCTGTCATGGAAGCCTGAATGGCGGTCTGCAATGTCTCCTTGTCGCGAATCTCTCCGACCAGTATGATGTCCGGATCCTGACGCAAAGCAGCTCTGAGTCCATCGGCAAAAGAGAGGTGAATCTTGGGGTTGACCTGCATCTGAGTGATGGAGGAGAAGCGGTATTCCACAGGGTCCTCCACTGTCAGGATGTTGACTGCAGGCTTGTTCAGCTCATACAGGACGGAATAAAGGGTGGTCGTTTTTCCGCTCCCTGTGGGACCTGTGACCAGAAACAACCCGTAAGGCAACTCGATGACGCTTCGAATGGTCGCCGCGTTCTCAAGGGAAAAATCGAGCCTGTCCAGGCCGATGTGGGTAGCCTGCTTGTCCAGGAGCCGGATCACCATCTTTTCGCCCCAGACTCCCGGAAAGCAGTTCAGACGAAGATCGAAGGCCCTGTCTCCCAGAACCGCCTCATAATGGCCGTCCTGTGGATGGCGGTGCTCCGTTATGTCCATGCCTCCAACAACCTTGAGGCGGGTGATGATATCGGACTGGATCTCCCTGGGGATGGACATTACCTCCTCAAGGACTCCGTCCACCCTGTAACGCACCTTGGTGTCGTTTTCAGTGGGCTCAATATGAATGTCGCTGGCCCGATCCACGATGGCGCGGCTCAGCAGTGATTCCACCAGACGAATCACGGCATGAGCTTCGTCCTGGGCTTTTTTTACCTTCTGCTCCTCTTTCACGTTCTTGTCCGCTTCCGACCTGCGCGTGATCTCGATCTGCATCTCCGCCAGTGCTTTCTTGGCATCCAGCTTGGTTCTGCAGTGCTTCTGAATCGCACCCTTCAGGGCAGTCGGGGTTGCTATGTAGACTTCCAGCTCATAGTCGGTGATTCTCTTGATCGTGTCCAGAGTCGTGTGGTTCAAAGGGTCAACAACAGCCACATGGAGGCGCTTGTCCTGCAATCTGAACGGGAAGATCTCGTCCTCTTCCATCATCCCCACAGGGAGCACTTCGAGGACTTTCGGATCAACCTCGGCATGGTCGAGATCCACGTAAGGAACAAAGAGCTGATGTTCCAGGGCCCGGGCCAGATTCTCCTCCGTGAGATAACCCATCTTTACGAGCGTCTTCCCCAGTTGTCCCCCTGATCTCTTTTGCTCTGCCAGAGCCTCGGAAAGCTGGTCAGCGGTCAGCATCCCCACTTCTGTCAGGAGATCCCCCAGGCGTTTCGTGAAACCCATTGTCATGGATGTGAACTCTTTCTACTGCCCGTCATTCAGAATGATGATCCCGAAGTCGTGGTTCGGATCGGGAGGCGCAGGCGGCGCCGGGTTGGGAGGCATGAAGGGATCGCCGTTTGTGCTGATCAGGCGGGCCACCGTGATATCCGCATCGGCTGTATTATAATTCGGGTCATTCCCTGCGGAAAAGAGGTACGAAAGGGGGCGGCCATTGCCCAGAGCCTCGTCATTCTTCCTTCCTGCATAGGCGCGGTTCCAAGGGTCAATGATGATCGGGCTGTTGAGATAAGGACCGTTCCAACCCACAATCCCGCCGGGGTTACTCACCAGAGGGGTATTGAGAGTCCGCATGTTCGCTTCCGTGCCGGGGATATTGTTCCAGGCAGTGCCGACCCCTGGAGGCAGTTGGCCCACATCTTTTCTGAAGCTCAGCATAGATGCCTTCAATAGCTCCAGATCGGCCTGCGCCCGGGATGCTTTCGATTTTCTCACCATGTTGGCAACTTCCGGGATGGCGAATGCACTCAAGAGCAAAACAGCAGTCAACACCACCAGTATCTCAAGCAGGGTAAACCCACAGAACTTGTGTTTCCTCATAATAAGACTCCCCCTCCCACGGTGATCCGAAATGCCCCACTAAACATTCACCACCCGCTCCAGCTCCTCCAGTGATGTCATGCCCTGGAGGGCCTTGGCGAGGCCGTCGTCAGCCAGAAATCTCATCCCCTTTCGAATAAGATTGTATCTCACGACCGAAAGGGGCTCACCCCTCAAAATAAGCTCACTAATTTGATCTTCCAGGACAAGAACCTCATGCACACCCATCCGCCCCGCATAGGATCGGCGATTACAGGTGTCACAACCGGGTCCGGCCTTGTAAAGAGTGAAGGTCTGTCCGTCCTCCACATTGAAGCCCTGCTTCTTGAGGTCCGCTGATGTCATCTCCTCGGGCTCCCTGCACTTCGGACAAAGTCTTCGGACGAGCCTCTGGGCGATGATCGCATTCAGGCCTGTCATGATAAAGGAAAGGTTCACCCCCATCTCCTGCATGCGGGCAATGGAGGAGAGGGCGTCATTCGTGTGCATTGTGGAAAAGACAAGATGCCCCGTCATGGATGCCTGGACGGCAATTTCCAGTGTCTCTTTGTCGCGAATCTCCCCTACCAGTATGATATCAGGATCTTGCCTTAATGAGGCACGGAGGCCACTGGCAAAAGTGAGGTCAATCTTGGGGTTCACCTGCATCTGAGTGATGGTCTCAAATTGATATTCGATAGGGTCCTCAATGGTGAGAATATTGGTGGTATCCTTGTTCAGCTCGCTCAGGATGGAGTAAAGGGTGGTCGTTTTCCCGCTTCCCGTGGGGCCGGTGACCAGAAGGATCCCATAGGGACGGGAGATCAATCGCTTCAAGCCGGCGAGATTCTCAGGAGAAAAATCAATCTTGTCCAGTCCGATCAAGGAGCCCTGCTTGTCCAGGAGGCGGATGACCATTTTCTCACCGAAGGCCCCGGGCATGGTGGCAATCCGGAGGTCGTATTCCTTGGCGCCCATTTTCACAGTGTAATGCCCGTCCTGGGGCAGTCTGGATTCCGTGATATCCATGCCTGAGACTACTTTGAGGCGTGTGATGACATCCGATTGAAGCTCCTTGGGAACCGCCATCAAAGGGTAGAGGACGCCGTCCACTCGATACCGCACCCGCACCTGGCCCGATTGGGGCTCAAGATGGATGTCGCTGGCCCGATCCATGATCGCCTGGCTCAATATGGACTCAACGAGACGAATTATCGCATGGGCGGAATCTCTTGCCTTGCTGTCTATGGCGATGACCTGGGTCCTCTCATCGGTATCTTTCTTCCGGGTGTTGATCTCTTGCTTCATGTCAGCCAATGCCCGCTGAGCCGTATATTTGGCGGAATAGGACAGTTCCAGGGCCTGCTGGATGCTGCTTTCCGTCGTGATGACAGGGTCTATCTCATAGTTCGTGATGCGACGAATCGTGTCCAGAATGATCGGATTCAGGGGATCCACCACAGCCACCTGGAGGCGTGAGCCGTTCAGGCTGATGGGAAGGACATTCTCCTGCTCGATCAGCTCCTTGGGAAGAAGGGCGACCACTTTCGGGTCAATGTTCTGTTTGCTTACATCCTGAAATGGAATAAAAAGCTGGGCTTCAAGGGCCCGGGCGATGTCCATCTCCGTGAGGTATCCCAGGCGAATCAGTACCTTGCCCAGCCTCTCCTTTGTGCCCTTCTGCTCTTGAAGGGCGCCCTCCAGCTGCTCCTTTGTGATGGCGCCCGCGTCCAGCAGGATGTCTCCGAGTCTTTTGGTCAATTCCATCATAACAAGAGAAACTCCCTCATATAAAATAATGTATGCACAACAAAGAAAATCAAAGAGCCCCTATCCCATAATATCCCAAGATATATTGTAATGGATGGGAAGGTGGATGTCAAGCAAAAATAGAGATCACAACTTGTGAGATGTCACAAGTTCGAAGAAATGCGAAAAGTACCTTGATCACGGATATAAAATATGCGGCGTAATCAGAAAAATCAGCTCTGAATCGGTGTAGGTCGTGTTCCGGTTCGAGAAGAGGTTCCCGAGGACCGGAATGTCTCCCAGGAGAGGCACTTTCTTGTAGGAGCGCCTCTCGTCGCTCTGGATCAGCCCACCGAGATAAATGGTGGCGCCGTCTTTTATGCGAAGATTCGTCTGGGCCTGGCGGGTGTTGATTCGAAAATAGGTCCCTCCTGCGAGGCTGACTGTGGCGCCGACACTGCTCACTTCAGGGCGAATGTTCAGGGTCACAAAGCCGTCCTCATTGATCTCAGGCTGAATATTCAGGATCACGCCCACGTTTTCATACCGCACGCTTTGAGTAGTCCCTGTGGTGGTCGTGGTTGTCTCCAGCAAGGGAATTTTCTCCCCTATGTTAATGGTGGCTTGCTGGCGGTTCAAGGTAGTGACCTGACTGTTTGCCAGCAGTTTGGCCTGGTCCCGGGAAAGAAGGAGATTCAATGTGGCGCCGATATTGCCGGTGATCACTCCCTGTACTGTCGGTTGATTGGGTGAGGAAAGGTTTGTGGTTATGGGGAAGGTGGAAGGCCAATCAATGCCGAGGGTCCGAAGCTTCGAGCCGGACACATCAACGACCCTTGCCTCAATCATGACCTGGGGAATGGGACGGTCCAGGCCGGCCAGGAACTGACGAATCCGCTCCATGTTCTCCGGAGTTGTGTTGATGATGATGGAATTTCGGGGCTCGTCCACCTGAATCCGCAGATTCGCATCCACTGTCGGTGCGGAGGGTGTTGCCGCGGCGCCGGGAGTCGCTTGGGGCTGAGGAGAAGTCCCTGCGGGCGGGGTGACCTGCGGGTAGCCGGGCACCTGGACCACGTCCGGTCCCGGCGCGAGCTCCAGTGCTGACGTCACATTCGATCCCTGTGCGGCGCCCGTTTGCCCGGAAGAGGAGCCGCCTGATCCGAAGAGGCTCTGCAGGATCGGAACAATGTCTTTGGCTTTGCTGTTTTTTACGGGAAAAATCTCGGTCACGAAAGGATCCGCCGAACGATCCAGGGTGTTGATCATCTGCATGGCGGTTTCCAGAGAAGGCTTGTCCCCAAAGAAAATGAGGGTATTGCTCTTTTTGTCGAAATCCACGATTATGCCCTTCAGGAGACTCTTGAGTCGTGTGGCCATCTCTTCCGCCCTGACATGCTTGAGCTGAATGAATACAGGGGGGAGAATTTGGGTGACCCTTTCAGAGCCCCCTGGAAAAAAGAACAACGTATTTCGATTGATCTGGTGCATGGATATGCCTGTGAGGCGCATGATGGCATAGAGCGCCTCTGTTGGCGTGGATTCCACCAGATTCAAGGTAACGGTGTTCTGAACCTGTGGATCCACGATCATGTTGAAACCAAGCTTCTGTGTGAGGAAACGCAAGACATCCGCCACTTTCGCATCATGAAAGCGAAGGTTCAAGATGGGCTTTTGATCGGCAATTCCCAACTGGACCAGAAGCATGAGAACAGTAATCAGGAGTCCCAATCTCAGTAATATTCTTCTCATACGGCGTCTCCTCTATCTCGCATTTTGCACTTTACTTGTAACTACTCAGCCACCGATCTACGCTGATTATCGGTGATTTTTTCTTTTATGATATCTGGCATTTCTTTATATTCAAGCCTATCTGTGTTCATCTGTGTGAATCTGTGGCTGAATAGTTACCTTCACTTGGGCAACGTCAACTCTATCTCAGAACCCCCGACAAGCAGAATCACTGAATCGGGGAGGATCTGAATCACTTTGGCCCCATTTTGGACATCCCCTGCTCGAAGGTAATAGCCTTGACCCCCATGCTCGATGAGGGCTACCTGGTCCTTACCCTTTTCCCCAATGACCCCTTTCAGGCGCCACTCACCTGCAAATGGTGATGAGGGCTTCTGGGTCCCGGTCTCAGAGGTCCCCTTAGAAGCAGTGTCCAGGGTGTCGGGAGGCGGTGGGAGAGGGGGCGCCGATGAGGCGTTGTTGGCTGTGACCACAGGCTTCTTCCCCTGTGAGACGGGCGCCTCATACTTGACCCGTACAGGGCGGAAAGCAATGGAAACAGCGGGTTCCCTGCCCATGGTCCGCTCCCAGGAGTCCCGAAGGATTCCCTGATCAACCGAAATGAGAACCAATGCCGACAAAGAATCCGGTTTCGCACCCCTGGGCAGGACCTTCTCATCAGGAGTCTTCAGGATGACGCGGTCCACTATCATTCGACTCGAGAAACCGCCGATGGCGGTCAACAGGCGATAGAATGAGCCATAATCGCCAAGAACCTCAACCACATAATGGAGGCCGGCGGAAGACGCGGCAGGCCCCGGGCGAACCTCAATTCCTCCCCCTTGAGGGGGGACCCC
>JACPDT010000012.1:0-12419 GCA_016183865.1 Armatimonadota bacterium
ATAGTCAGCCACGAAACGCTCCAGACGGCCGATGGATACCGATTCACCCTTGATCCCCAGCACGCAACGGCTTTCGCACTGCTCTTCCTGGGGACAGACCCGTCCGCAGATGGCGGGAAGGGAGTTGTTCCTCTTGATTTCCCGGGCGGCTTCCAGGAAATCTCCTTCCCTGATTCGGGCCAGGAACTCAGGGATATTGACATCCACCGGACAGCCCTGGGTGCATTTGGGCTTCTTGCATTCGATGCACCTGTGGGCCTCAATCTTCGCAATTTCCGGGGGAAAACCGTGAGGGACTTCCAGGAAATTTCGAATTCGGTCCAGGGGCGTCTGTTCAGGCATAGCCTGACGGGGAAGTTTTTCTCTCTTGGGTTTGTGCTCTTCCGCACTCATGACTTGACCCCCAGTCTGCAAGCATGGGATTCCATTGCCTCTTTTTCCTGCGGATTATATGTTCTGAGACGGCGAATCAGGAGATCGAAGTTGACGGCAGTGCCGTCGAACTCGGGTCCGTCTATACAGGCGAACTGGGTCTTGCCCGCTACTTCCACCCTGCAACCTCCGCACATGCCGGTCCCGTCAATCATGACGGGGTTGAGGCTGACCACAATGGGGATGTTGTACGGTCTCATTGTGTCCACAAGGGCTTTCATCATGGGGACCGGACCGATTCCAACGATAAGCTGCACCGGGTTGGGTCCTTCCAGGATCTCCTTGCCTTTCTGAGTGACAAAGCCGTGGAATCCGTAGGACCCATCATCGGTGCATACATGTACCTCACCGATGGCAGACCTGAACTCCGGTTCCATGATCACAAGCTCTTTGTTCCTCGCCCCGATCACACAGATTACCTCATTTCCCGCCTCCCTGAGGGCTTTGGAAATCGGGTAAAGGGGCGCCACTCCCACGCCCCCGCCAATGGCCAGACATGTTCCGAATTCCTCGATATGGGTGGCCTTTCCCAGGGGACCGCACAAGTCGAGAATATCGTCTCCCTGGTTCAAAGCGGCCATATATTTCGTGCTATACCCCATCTCCTGGAAGATGAGGGTTATTGTGCCGGAAGTTGTGTCCGAATCCACTATGGTGAGGGGGATTCGCTCCCCTTCCTCATGGGTGCGCAGGATGATGAACTGGCCCGCTCTTCTCTTGCGGGCGATTTCCGGGGCTGCCACTTCCATCAAGTGGATCAGGGGGGCAAGGGTCTTTTTTTTCAGGATTTTTGCCACATTTACACCTCTAACATTTTTTCTCCAATATGCGTGGATTACCTGCCGCCCAGTCCCTCTCTTGCTTTCCGGAAAAGCTCTTCTTCCGAAAAGGCGTTCTTCGGATATGTGGCGGCGCCATAGGTAATCTTTCCATACTCCGCCTGAAACTGGCTCGACAGATCCCCGGCCAGTCTGGCGGAAATGATGGCCCCTCGGTCTTCGTCCGTCTCCGGAAAGAGAATGGCCAGCTCGCCGTCGGGGAGGAGACAGGGAATGTCAATTCCGTTTCTGATGGATGCTCGAACCTGGGAGGCGATTCCCTGGATTCGGTCTTCAGGGGCTTTCCCATTGCTTCTGGGCGAGAAAAGGATCAAGGAGCATGGGGATTCTTGCCTGTCGGATCTTCGCAGCTCTTCTCTCAGGCGGAAGGTGAAGTAGGCCTGATTGAAAAGTCCGCTCCCCTCATCCCAGATGGGCAGATCGGGGGGAACCCCCTCCATTTTCCTCAACACCGGCGCAGGCTGCTCGGTAGGGAGCGTCTCAGGGAAGCACAGCCTGTTCTTTCCGGTTCTCTTGGCCTGATAAAGGGCGTCATCAGCCTGCTGGATCAGGCTCGCTTCTTCCATGGCGTGACAGGGATACGTGGAGAGCCCCATGCTGACAGTGACCTTCAAGGGATCGGGATTGCGCAGAAAAGGATTCTCCTCCACTTTTCGCCGGAATCGTTCCGCTACCTCTCTTGCCTGTTCCCAGCCCACTGCAGGGAGAATTATGTGAAATTCCTCCCCTCCCGTCCTTGCCAGAATGTCTATTCCTTCCCTGATGGACTGTGTACCGATCCGGGCCAGATCCTTCAAGACTCTGTCTCCTTGAGGGTGTCCGAAGGTGTCATTGATCCGCTTGAAGTTGTCTATGTCGAAGGTGAGGAGGGAAAAAGGCTGTCCGTAGCGCTCAGCCCTTCGGATTTCGGCGCTGAGTGTCTGAATGAAGTACCGCTTGTTGTACAGTCCCGTTGTTTCATCCGTAACAGAGGATTCATAGAGATAAAGGGCTTCAATGGCGTGTGCGGCGAGATCCGTTATGGGACCGATCAGGTCGCGGGCGTATTTTTCTGGGGAGCGCATTCCGGGGCGCCTGTGGAGAGCCACCATGCCAAGAAGGAGATTCCGCTCCAGGAGAGGGATCACAAGCTGGAGATCGAGCGATTCGAGGCGCTCCATAAGACTCGGGAAAGCCTCCTGAGTCTGGGGAATCCTGGCGAGGTCCTTCAGAGTCAAGAGGGGTTTGGCGACCGCCCTGACCCAGTTGGAGACTTCCACTCCCGTATAGATATGCACTCTTGCCTTTTCAGGAGAAAGGCCTTCGCTGAAGTTGGTGAACAAGAGGTTGTTCTGACGGTGGAAAAGGAGGATGAGCCCTTCATCCGATTCCAGTATTTGACGGAAGAACTTCAGGATGAATTCGGAGAGCTTGGCGAGGTCGTATATCTGATCTACCTGTTTGTTGAATGAGGCCATGAGATTCAGCATGTGCCTGCGCCTGGAGACCAGGTGCAGGATCCACAGGATCAGGAGGATCGTGGAGAAGGCCAGAGCCGAAAGACCGACCTTGCTGATTCCCGAAAAGCGGCTCTCCTTCTCCCGATCTTTCAACATCTGCAGACTCTTGAAAACTTCCAGATTGTTGGGCTGAAGTTTCCTGGCGGTCTCCAGCTCTTTTCGTGCTTCCGGTAGATGATCTCTCTTGAGATACAGTTTGCCCATGCCGAGATGTCCCACAGGGGACCTGGGGTCCTCCTCCAGGACGCGGCTGAAAGCCCTTTTCGCTTCCTCCAGTTTTCCCATTTCCAGGTAGATGTCCCCCAGTCGGGAGTAGTTCAGGAGAAAGCCGGGCTCGAACTCAATCAGCTTGAGAAGGGTTTTCTCCGCCTCCGGAAGCTTGTGGGCCGCCATATAGGCTCTGTACATTTGAAAGCGGTAATAGCCGGAGCTGGGCAGGGCCTTTACGATTTTCTCATAATAGGGGAGCGCTTCCTCCGGATGGCCTTCATCCATAAGAGTCTCTCCCAACATGCGAAGAGCGGAAACGAAGTTGGCCTTGATCTTCACCGCTTCGATCAGGTGCGTCTTTGTCTTCTCGTGATCCCCTTCTATGAAGTATTCGTTTGCAAGGAGATAGTGGGCCAGCTCGTTGCGGGGAACCAGATGAAGGGCTTCCTTGAGATGGGCTCTGGTCTCCTTCTCTTTTCTGAGATTCATGTAAACATAACCAAGGAGGGTGTGGGCTTCCGAAAAAAGAGAAGGGCTTCCCGGCTCACGCTTGATGCACTTGAAAAGGGGTGTCAAGGCATCCTCAAACTGAAACTCGGTCAGCAGGTCATAGGCTTCGGTGAGATCCTTGTCTTTGTTGATCTGGGTGCGGAGGAATTCGGTCTGGTAGATGCCGAGCGTGGGAGTTCCCTTGACAAGTGTTACGGGAGGGGATTCACGGGCATGCAACTGCAAAGAGAGTGCGCCTGACAACAAAACAACAAAACCCGCGCGCCGCAGGGCTTTCGAGAAAAATGCACCAAAGAGACAGAAATTCATCACCTGTTCTCGTCTCCGTGCCTCGACTCCAATAGACAGGAGTCAGGAGTCAGAATTCAGAAGTCAGAATTCAGAAGTCAGAATTCAGAAGTCAGAATTCAGAAGTCAGAATTCAGAAGTCAGAATTGACTACCTGAGTAGTTACCTTTTTTTCTTATTTCTCCTCACAAACCTGAATATAGCTTCTCAGTGCTTTGCTCAAGTTCTGCAAAGCGAGCTCCTGCTCCGAAGAGGGCATGGAGACAACGTCAATTTCCTCTCCGTTTTGCTCCTTGACGAGCAGCTCTTCGACGTAATGGGTCTCTGTCCGGATGAATTCGTCCAGCGACTGACCCAATGTTCGGGCCGCTTCTTCGTCAAGCGGATCCACAACCCTTGTTCCCACAAGACACAGGGCCAGGAGAAGATGATGAGCCAGGCCCTTTGCGGGAAAACCGGTGAGCATTTTTTCGAGGGATTCCCACTCCTCCCCTGTCAGGAGCTTCTGGAAATGCACCATGACGCGCTCTGCGGAGCCCGTGCTTTTTCGGACCTGCCGGAGCTCCGGTTGGGAAAAAGCCCTGTACAACCGAGACCGGATTTGCTCACTCAGCTCATTGGGGAGCTCCTCGCAGATTTTTTGATAATCAATATTCTTCCCGAGCCGGATCGAAAGAAGCAGACGATTCAGGAGATTCTTCTGCATCCTTATGTATTCTTCCAGCATAAGGGCCTCAGTCTGACCGGCACCGTCAACAGCAGAGGACATCAGGTTCTGGATCACGATGAAATGGCGCAGAATGCCGATGGTTGTCGCCTCAGACGCAAATTTTTCCACAAAGGAGAGATTCGCCGCTCAGCGGATTCTTCCTCCCCTTCCCGGGTCGAGACCCGGCCCTCCGAAAGGGCCGTTTCCCCTTCTCTTGGAAAACGGAGGGGAATGGGCGCGGTCTGATGGCTCATGAGAGTTACCGCCGGTCGCGGCAAGACACCCGTCACAGGGACCATGCTTGAGACCTCAAAACTGATGTTATGGGGAACGCCGACCGGGATTGTCCCCAGATTCAGCCCCGTTTTCTCCAGCAAGGACCGTATTCCGTCCTGCGCCGCGGCCTCTCCATTGACCTTGAGGGTTCCCGGCACGGGGCTCAAGGAGGGAGGGAGATCCACCCTGGCGGAGACGAAATAGGCGGGAGCATTGCCGGTGTTCATGCAGTTGATGACAACCAGGCAACTGGCCTGCTCACCGGCAAGAGGGATTTGCTCGACGAAGTTTCTCGTTTCGTCTGCGAAATCGGGCGCGGAATGGACTATGTTATGGGTCGTGTTTGTGACGACAGGTTCGCACTCCATGCACTGGACCGTGGCCCTGTTGTATATATCCACCCTGTTCTCCAGGGGGGACTTGACCAGCACTTCATAGGAGATGGCACCCTCTTCGTTCGGGGGGACGACGGGAAGGACCAGGCCAGGTTCCCGGGTAAGGACGCACTCTTCCCGCACATCCTTCACCGGAATCCCGGAAAGACACGTGCTGTGAGGGACATACGAGGTATGCTGGGGAATTCTCGCTCGAAGAGTGACCTTGTGGGCAGGGATATTCCCTCCATTGCGGTAGGTGAGCTGATACTTCAGAGTCTGGCCGGGCCTTATGCTTCCCTGGGGATCCACATCCAGGGTAATGTGGGCAGGGTAGGAGAAATCCACCCACGAGTTGACCAGATTCTTTGTGGTATTGCTCAAGACGGGCTTCAGCTCGTCACAGAGGAGCGTTGCTCTGGCTGCCAGGATTTCCCCATTCGGGGTTCCCTCCTTGATTCGCACTTTGCACGCCCCATGGACGATCTGCCCTGGCGCCAGATCACCGATCGCAAGCCCTGTCGCGGACAACAGGGGAGAGAGGCCGTCCTGATCGTCCGCAGGCGCCCCGTTCAGAGTCGTGGTTCCGAGAGAATATGCGGTTGCCTCCGGTCCCGACAACAGAATCCTCACATTTTTTGCCATCGCCGTTCCGCTGTTCTGGAGGGATACCACATACGTCAGAAGCTCCCCTGAAGGAACCTTGCCCCCGGGCGTCACTCGCAGGCCGGTCAGGGCGAAATCCGAAAAAGAAGGTATGGAGCGGACTTCCAGAGTAGGGGATGAGAGTGTTACCGGTTCGCTTTGATCGGACGCGAGAAGCATCTTCAGAAAAATCCGCTTTTTGTCTTCCAGGGGAGACCGGACTCTGGCCTCAACCTTGATTTCCCCTTTCTGCCCCGCGGGAACCTGGCCGATCGCCAGCCCTCCCTTTGCAAACAACGGGCACTCACCGGAGGCATCCGCGACAGGTGCGGAATTCAGGCGGGCCTGATTGGGAACATATTCCAGGTATTCGGGAAACTCACCGGATACCACCGCATTTCTGGCGGTGGCATGTCCGTGATTGTTGTACTGCACCGTAAAGACGATCCGCTCTCCCGGGCTGACTTTCCTGCCCGGGCTGACCAGGATGAGATTGGTCTTCCTGTTCCCGAAATCCGCGCAGGAGCGAACCGTGTTTGTGACGGCATTCGTAACATAGGGCGGCAGCTCAGGGGTTTGGATCGTTACCTGATTGGTGATGATTTTTCCCCTGTCCAGGGGTGAATTCACTTTGACCCGGTATGTGACCTCTCCCCCTTCGTCCGCATCCACGGGGCCGATGTGAAAGCCGTCGGAGAGGAAAAGGGGACTGGTTCCCTTTGCATCGCCCACTTTCTTCCCGTCCAGAGTCGTGCTTTCCGGCACATAGGAGGTAAACTCGGGAAGAAGGGCTTTGACTGTAACATCTCCCGCTTTCGCATTCCCTGTGTTTACCAGTCTTACCGTGTAGGTCAGAATGTTCTCCGGCTCGATTTCACCATCAGGGGAAACGGTCAAATAGTTCAGGCCTGCCTCGGAGAAATTTGGAGAGGATTTGACGATATTGCGGACCTTCTCAAGCTTATGAATGCGATTCCCTGTAACCTCTATCTCCGAGTCGTTCTCGATGAGGATTCCGTTGTCCAGGGGACTGGCTACCGTCACCTGATAGGAGATCTGCACCTTGGAGAAAATGGGAATCGTACCCACCTTCAGGCCGTCCTGCAGGAGCGGGCAGTCTCCGTCCCGATCCTGAACCGGTTTTCCGTTCAGGGTCGTGCTTCCGGAAACGTACCGGGTGCTTCTGGGAATTCGTCCTCTTACGGCGACCTGATGGGCATTCGCGTTTCCGTGATTCATGAGGAAAATTGTGTACTGCAGCGTTTGGCGCGGCTCCACGGCGCCTTGCGGCGCTACCCGCAGGTAGTTGGACCTCTCATCCAGGAACTCGGGCGCGGAATCCACCTTGAAGGTCTTGGGCACCAGATCCAGCGGCGAAGTCTGGTCGCTCTGAAGAACCACCTTGCATGAGATCGGAGTGCCCTGGTCGAGAGGACGATTCACTTTGAGGGCAAAGGAGACTTCCTCTTTCTTGCCGGGCGCCATTGTCCCCAGGCGCAGACCTGCGGGAGAGAAGAGAGGGCTGAAATCCTCGATGTCCATGATTCTTCTCCCGCCGACAAGGGTGCTGTTCGGTATGTACGTGGTGTTATCCGGCAAACCGGACAGCAGGGTGACATGGGTCGCTGTCGCACTTCCCTCGTTCCTGACGTGGACCGTGAGAAGAAGGATCTGGTGTGGACGGATATCATTCTCTCCGTCGGCTTCCAGGTATGACTCGGACCGGGAGAAATGGGGCTGGGCGAAAACGACGAGCTGGCTTTCATTTTCCCTGAGAACATCTCCCCGCGATTCAAGTGTGGTCGTATTGATCAGTACCGCCTCATCGGTCACGGCATTTTGAATCCTGACTTTGAAGCTCATCCTGCCTTCCGTTCCACTTCCCAGGTAGCCGAGTTTCAGCCCCTCACCCGTAAGGGGGGAAGCCCCCTCACGATCAGGCACGGGGACCCCGTTTACTTCCGTGCTGTGCGGAACATAGGTCAGGAGGGGAGCAAATCGGTGCCTGATTACGGTTTCCTCCAGATCGTGGCCGCTCCCATTCATGTAACGGATCTGGTACGACAATGTCTCACCAGGAGTAGGATTTCCTTTGATTGAGACAAAGAGCGAGAAAGGCTCGACACCCATGCCGCCCGACTCCGGCTCCGAGGAGAAGGGTGTCTCATCGGCAAGGAGATCTGCGGCAGAATCCACGGACAGCGGAGGGGATTCGGTCCCCTGAAGGTTGGGTGGAGGCGCTTCGATGACCGATTCCGGTGAAGGAGAGATTAGTGTCTCAACATCGGCTTCGGCTGCGAGAGATACGGGTATTGCGAGCTCTGAATCCGAGATGAGGGCCTCTGAAAGGACCGAGTCCTCCTGCTCTGCGAGAATCGCCTCCTCCGAATCGAAAATCTCCTGCTCCGGCGCCATAAGAGGCCCCTCGTCAAAGAATTCTTCCACGCCCACAGGCTCTGTCGAAGAGACGGCAATTTCCACGTCTCCCGCGTGGGGCGCCTGAATCAGGATTTCTTCCGGGATTTCGGACGGAGCCGGCGCCCGAGGGGTATCATCGTGCAAGGGCTCTTCGGGGACGATCTCCCGGTGCGGTGATTCTCTGAGCAATTCAGGGGAAGAACCCTCGATGGGCACACTTTCCCCGGGTTTTTCCCTCAAGAGGGAGAGGAGCTTGTTTTTCCTTCTCTGACGTCTTGGGCTCTCCTCCGTTTCCCGCTTCCCTTCAAGGAGAAGCAGAAGCTTGCTCTCTTGTGAGATATTGTTTTTTTCGTCCTCCACGAGACCGCCTCCGATCTATAACAAGAGCTATGAGCCAACCTTTATTTCTTCAGAAACGGGAACAGCAAAAGGAGCCATTCCCAGAAAGTTTTTCTCTGTGGTGTCCTCTCCATTGAGCGCGCCACGCTCCCCGGAAGATGACCGGCGCCTTCGATCTCCGCGTCCGTTGGAGAATGTGTGGGCAGAAGCTCCGAAAGAAGCTCACGGGAAAGGGTAAGGCGCGGCTCCGGCTCGTTGCTCGTTTCCTTGAGCCCCGGGTCGGGAGATATCTCCTCCTCCTGATCCGATCCCTCCATCTCCTCATCCTCCAGCTCCTCTTCCTCGCGGATGGCCAGCATCGCGTCCAGATCCTTGTGGCGTGTGATGACCTTGGAGACAATGTCTTCAGAGACGGTGCTCTCCTCACGCATCACCAGCTCCTCTATGGCTTCATGACAAAGTACCACGATTTTCCGCGGTCTTCCCTGGGAATAGTGATAGATAAGGTCCTTGGTGGATGGGGGAAACAGCATCCTTCCATTGACCAACCCCGCCTTCGTGAGGCGGAAGTCAATGAGACCGTGTGTTTCTTCCTGAGAAAGAGGAGTGATGAGATAGAACACGGCTATGCGATCCACGAAGTTCGGCCTTCGCCTTATGACCCCCATCAGCTCCGGCTGAGCGAAGATGACCAGATTGAGGAGCTTTCGATCGCGGGATTGATAGTTGAGGAGAAGCCTCAGTGTCTCAAGAAAAGTGCCTGTCAGTTTCTGCCCTTCATCAATGACCAGGACGATTTTCTTGTTCTCGCCTATCCCCTTTTCCTGCAGAAAATCCTTGATTCGAGCTTTTCTTTCCGCCACAGGCTCGGGCTTATGCTCGATTCCAAAGACCCGCTGAATCTGCTCCAGAAACTGCCCTTCACTGCCGAAAGTGGGATCAAGAATCTTGCCGATGAGGAACTTTTCATCCTTGAGGAGAGCCTCTTCAAGAGCCTGAGCCAGAGTCGTCTTGCCGGTACCCACTTCTCCAAGGACAATATTAAGTCCTCGCCCCATTCGGACGGAAATCTCCAGGCGATGAAGGCACTCTTCATGGACCGTACTTTCGTACATGAAGGTCGGATTGGCCGTGTCCATAAAGGGCTCTTTTTTCAGTCCCAGGACTTCGAAATATTCCATCTTTTCCTCTATACCGGCTTCTTGTTTCGGATCAAGGGGCGCCGATTCCTTCTCCAATATAGTAGCCAAGGGATTCTACGATCTTGGGCAGGATCTCGTCCAATTCTTTTGGGGTGTGAGCCGGTGTCGGCTTTTTTCCCATCCGAACCTGAACAAGAAGTTTGTTCAGGAATGCCTTCTGGCCGGAAGTGTACCTTCGGAGCAGATCGCCGAGTACCTGTCGGAGAGGCTCAGCTCCGTCCTTAGATGTGACCACTTCGTGGCCGACCAGTGCAGTGGAGAAAATAAGATGACGCAACAATCCAAGCCTTCCCTTTTCGGAGATGAGTCTTTCGAGGAAAGAGACGGCATCGTGGTTCAAAGAAACGAGGAGGGAGACTTTGTGCTCAGGAGTCTCAAAGGGGCGGGGAGGCGCAGGCGATGAAAGAAGCTCGAGCAGAACGGTCCGCAACTGGAGCAGAAGCGATTCATGGGTCTCATCGGTGAGCTTCTCGAAATCAAGGTCCTTGTTGAGGCGCAGGTGAATCAGGAGGCGGTTTAAAGCGCTCTTCTGGGTGTGCACATATTCCTGAAGCAGCTTCTGACGCTTGTCTTCCGGAGGAAGATCGCGGAGGCGGGAGCCCATCAGGCTCTGTACCAGAAAAAAGTGGCGAAGCCATCCCAATTGCGGGTCATTCGCGACTTTCCGAACCGTGTCCAGCTCTTGTGAGCCGAGAAGAGATACTACCGGAACGGGAGCCAATCGTCGCTTCCCCTCCGCCGGTTCCGTCCCGGGCTTTGCAGCCTCGGTTCGTTGGCGCGCCCCCCGCTGTGATGCGCCATGGGCTCGTTTGCCGTGGACATTTGCAGAAGGGGGGACGGTCTGCTGTGGATTCGCCGGAGGCACACTCGTCTCAGGGCGTTTTCCCGACGGCCCTTTTGAGGCTTTTTCTCTCAGAAGCCTCAAAAGCCGATTATCCGGCTCAGGAGACTCGTTGGGCTCCTCCGATGCCGACTCCTTCTGTTTCAGGAGCTTCAGCAGCTTGTTGTCCGCAGCTTCATCCAGCATGTTCACATCCGTTTTTCCTTCGTTTTCTGAACAGATCCATTATCCTCACCGCCGGCCCAACCATTTCATGAGCGAAAACCCGGGCTTTGACGAATTTCCCCCGGACTCCACGGACTCACCGGCGCCTACGGCAACCGCTGCCGTTTGTTTTGTCCTGGCAAGGATGCCGGTCAGGAGCTCCTCAGTGACGACATTCCTGTTCAGAACGATGAGCTGTTCCAAAGCTTCATGGCACAGGAGCGTGATCTTGCGGGGGCGACCGTGAGTCTCCCTGAAGATGAAATCCTTGGCTTCTGTTGTGAACAGCTCCCGACCCTCGGGGAGGCCGGCTCTCGCAAGGCGGAAGTCAATCATCTTGTGCGTCTCGTCGCGGGTCAGGGGAACGAGAATGTGAAAAACCGAGATTCGATCCGTGAAATTGGGTTTCTGCTGAATTTCGGAAAGAAGCTCCAGTTGTCCGAAAATAACAATATTCAGGAGCTTTTTCTGCGGTGTCTGGTAGTTGAGGAGCATCCGCAGGGTTTCGAGATACACGGATGTGAGCTTCTGCCCCTCGTCAATAAGAAGGACCACTGTTCTCGTCTCTTCCACCCCGGCACGAAAAAGAAAGTTCTTCACCAGATTTTTCGCCGCAAGGAGAGAGCCTGAAGCCCGGCCGTCAATATTAAAGATCATCCGGATATTCTCAAGAAATTGCGATTCGGAAGAAAAAGTGGGATCAAGGAGCTTGCCCAGAAGGAACTGTTCTTCATTCATCAGGGTCTGCTCCAATGCCTGGGCCAATGTAGTCTTCCCTGTTCCCACGTCCCCAAGCACGAGATTCAGCCCGCGTCCGAGGCGAAGGGAGATCTCCAGGCGGTGCAGACATTCCCTGTGAGAGGCGGACTGATAGAGAAAGTATGGATCGGCCGTGTCCATAAACGGCTCCAGCTTCAAGCCGAGCAGTTCATAGTATTCCACTCGTTCGCTCCTCTTCAGCCCGGATATTTCGCATCCATCTCGTATACAAATGCCAATACCTCAGCCACGATTTGGTAGAGTTCCGGGGGGATTTCTTGTCCGATTTGCAAGCGGCCCAGAAGCTCCACCAGGTGGGCATCTTCACGGAGTGGGACATTGTGGGCTCGCGCTGCATCGAGGATCTGATCGGCGATTACGCCTCGTCCGTATGCCAGCAGCTTGGGAGCGGTATTCTCTTCCGAGTCGTAACGGAGGGCAGCCGCAGCTCGTACCCTTGGTGGGTTCTTTTTTGTGTGTTCCCCGCTAGACCCTGATATCAACGCCCAGTTTCTCCAAATTAACCTTCGCCTGCACCGGCTTTTCGCGTGAAGGTGTTCCCACCGCACATCGGATACCCTGGGTTTCATAATCAAGATTCTGAAACCGCGCCTTGAGAGTATCTTTTCTCTCTTCTAGAAATGAGGCCACTTCTCCTTCTTGCACTACAACGTTGCAGCGAATCTTCCGGTATTGAGTTTCCACGTCTATGTGGAGGGATCCCAGATTCGGCGTCTCAAGAAAGAAGGCTATGCGGATATGTTCAGGGTCCCATTTTTCGGATTTGCCCTTATCTCTCCGGTATATGACCAACTGGCCCCACAGGGTTCTGTCGTTGAATTGCAGGGGAACCGGAATGACGAGATGGGGGGGA
>JACPDT010000012.1:12449-15155 GCA_016183865.1 Armatimonadota bacterium
GAACATCCACCCGGGTCGCCGCGTTCCGGATCTGCTCCCCTTCCCAGGATCTGACGAATTGCTCCACTCTTTGAGCCAGGGGGTTTCTCGGCCCGGTCGCGTCCCCTGGCGCCTTCTCTCCCGCCGGTACCGGCGATTCTTTCTCCATTGCGGCCAGAAGATCCAGGAGATTCATTCGCAGGTCTTTTTGCAAGGGAAGTCCTTCCCGGGTCATAAGGAGCTTATGCTCCGATGATGTCAGAAGATCCTTCAGGAATCTGCCGAGCTCGTTCCTGAGGGCTTCCGCACCTTCCCCCTGGAGCGGCAACGATTTGAGCAGCTCCTGAATACGGCGGGCGGCGGGGGTATCCGCTACTGCAGGATCCGCAAGGGCCGATTCCAGGCCCTCGAAAGCTGCTGCCAGAGCCTGGGGGCCGGAAAAAGCGGTTCTCAAGGATTTCACAATCTCCAGGGTCACAGGGAGGTCGGTGGATTTGAGAAAGGCGAAGGCATCCAGCATGGGCTTGTCCGATCCCAATGAGGTAAGGAGTTGTTCCATTTCCTTGATGCCCGCCTCGGTTAAGGGGAGGCCCGCTTCCAGGAGCTTCCTCGCCGCCGTGAGCTGGCTTTCCTGGACTTTCAGGCCGAGGGTTGTCAGGAGGCGCGTGAGAATCTGGTCAACTGTTTCCTTCGCACCGGACTGCGCCCCCCTTGCCACCATCTGCAGAAGGACCTTGTCCTCTGCCACACCCTTGACCCGAACCTGCAACTGGTCTCCTGCGGTCAGGGGCAGGCGGGTTTCCGCTATCACCTGTTTTCCGAGAAGCTCCAGAAGAGCTTTGTCCCTCCAAAGCATGAGAACATTCGCGTTGACTATCTGGCCCGGAGTAAGCATTCCTGTGAGTTCCGGCAGTGAGGCTACCTGTAGAAGCTCGGGGGATTGACCGGCAGGAGCGACTGGAGAAGGCTGAAGGGGGGATCCCGGCACTCCACCCACATTAGACATGATTCACACTCGTATATCTATCTTGGCCGTGGGGCCTCCGAGGGGAGGTTTCAACTCGGAGGTTTCTTCCTTGTTTTCCTTGGCCGGATATTTCGCGTATGCGCCGCCCCGCCGGCGTTTCTGCTCCTCCTCCTTGATGCGGGCGCGCTCGGCGCGGGACTCCGTCTGCACCTGCCTCTTCAAGTCCTCGCTGTGCTGCAGGGCCTGCTGAGCCATCTGAAGCTGTTCCTGACGCGGCTGCTGTTGCGCGATTTGCTGCACCCGCTCAACTTCCTGCATCTTGAACACGATCGCCTGCATATCCACACTACGCATTGCCATAAAGGTCACCCATTGTTATTGTACTATAAAGGCGCCCTCGGGTCAAGGGCATGAGGTAGGAAAATCAGAAGCGATAGGCTAATAGTTTCGTATGGCATCCCGCGAATCGCTGACTTCTTATCCCAAAGAAAAGATCAAGATACTTCTCCTGGAGGGCGTCCATCGCTCTGCCCATGAAAGCCTGGGGGAAGATGGATTCACCGTAGAGTCGCAGGCAGGCGTGCCTGGGGGGAGTGAGCTGGCCCGCAAAGTGGACGGCATCCATGTCCTGGGAATCCGCTCCAAGACAAGAATCACTCCCGAGATTCTTTCCAAGGCCCGGAGACTGCTGGCAATCGGCTGTTTTTGCATAGGAACAGACCAGGTAAACCTTGAGCAAGCCACCGCCCTGGGTATCCCCGTTTTCAACTCCCCTTTCAGCAACACAAGGAGTGTTGCCGAGCTGGTGATCGGCGAGATCATTGTGCTCCTCCGTCGGATTTTCGACAAGAGTCGGGCGGCCCATGAGGGGGAGTGGCAGAAAGAGGCGAAAGGCTGCTTTGAGGTGCGAAACAAGAGGTTGGGAATAGTGGGATACGGCCACATCGGCTCCCAGGTTTCGATTCTGGCGGAAGCCCTCGGCATGCAGGTGTTTTACTATGACATTGTGGACAAATTGCCCATGGGAAATGCGGTCAGGATGCAGAGCCTTGAGAAATTGCTCAAATCCGTTGACATCGTTTCGCTCCACGTTCCTGAGGACAAGGCCACCACGGGCATGATCGGAGAGGGGCAGCTTGACCGGATGAAAGATGGCGGCTACCTGATAAACGCCAGTCGCGGGAAGGTTGTGGATCTCGATGCCCTGGCCCGCGCTCTCCATGGAGGCAAACTTGCAGGGGCAGCGGTTGACGTGTTTCCCGAGGAGCCGAAAGGGACCGGAGAGAAATTTGCCTGTCCCCTTCAGGGGATCCCTAATGTGATTTTGACCCCTCATGTCGGAGGGAGCACGAAAGAGGCTCAGGAGAACATAGCACGCGACCTCAGCGCAAAACTGATCCGATTCATCAACAATGGCTCTACAATGGGCTGCGTCAACATCCCCCAGGTCCATTTGCCCGTTTTGCGAGATCACCACAGGATTCTGCACATTCACAGAAATGTTCCCGGCGTCCTGTCCAAAGTGAACGATGTCTTCTCCAAATTTGCCATCAATGTGGAGAGCCAGTACCTGAAAACGAATGAAAAAGTTGGCTATCTGATCGTGGATGTGAAACGGGACATCTCCGACGAGGTTTTTGCCAGGATCAAAGGAATCGAGGAAACCATCAAGGCGCGAATCCTGTACTAGACCCAATACGGTTCACTTAAGGTTTAGTTATAGTGCTGCGCGTTGCAAACTGCACGAATTCACCGCAGAA
>JACPDT010000217.1:0-2886 GCA_016183865.1 Armatimonadota bacterium
CTGACTTCTGACTTCTGACTCCTGACTCCTGACTACCTGAGTAGTTACAAAAGCATATAACTACCGGGGGAGGCAGGAGGGGGGCTGAGGCGGCGATAATCGGAACTTTAACAGTTTCGCAAAGAGTCTCCAAATTCTGTCAATGGACCGAAGGGGCGAAGTATGTTAGAATGTCCCTCGGATGACCATAATAAAGATGTGGCAGCATTTCAGCATCAGCTCAAGGAGGGCATCATCATGCCAAATACGGTAAAAACACTTCCCAAGCTCCTGGCAGACGATTACGGCCGATACACGATGAAACGGGTAGTGGGTCTGTCCGCACTCGCCGGCGCCATAGGTGGAGGCGCCCTGGGGGCCAACTCCGTTCTAAATGACAAAGTGGGCACGCAACCTTATACGGAAATCGTTCCCAAGGCCATTCAAAACCCTCCTCTGGCGCAGGATGTTTTCGGCCATGATGCCGCCGAAGTTTACATTCACGTGAAAGAGCACAGCTACAACGGAGAGTCAGCCGATGAAAGCATGAAATACCTGAGTTATCTGGCCAGGGTCCGACCGGACATACCTGCCCGGGAATGGGGCGAGATTTACCACGATATTGACAGCTCTTCTTACAATGATGAGTCCGCCAGAAAAACCCTGGCACTCCTCGGGGCGTACATGGAGAAAAACCCTCGCGTGGACCCGTGGAGGGCGGCAAGATACTATCTGGAGATTGATAACCACTCATACAATGATGATGCGGCAAGGACAACTTTCTCCAAACTCTACGGTCTGAATGAATCGGACTACACTACAGCAGTGCAGAGAACGCGGGAAACCCATTCCGCGTTCCTGGGTCCTCTCGGGCTCGTGGGAGGCACCATAGCGGCGATGGCGATAGGAGCCACGATCGGGACAGGGCTGGGGATCATAGGAGGCGTCATTCTCAAGAAAGTTTACGAGAACTAAGTGGGTCGAGACATAAATAATGTCATGATTTGGCGATGGATCTGGAGACGAGGTCGGGAGCGCGCACGAGCGAGCACCGCAGGCGTAGCCGAAGCGCTACGTTGAGGAGCGCAGTCGAGGAGCGCCCCGAGATCGGCCCAGAGACGCGCCAAGGCGTGATAGAATTTGTGTCTCGACCCACTAAGAAGAAATTTCTCAGATTATGTCGAAAGAGTCCACAAGATGGGCTCTTTTGTTTTTGTCGCCACAGGGAGAGCACAATGGAGAGGTTTATTGTGATGAATAAGCTGCAGCTTGCTGCCTGCGTCACGCTGCTTTTTTCCGCGTTTCTTGTCTTGCCTGTACAGGCTGCGGATGCAAACTGGCAACTGACCTGGCACGGTCAGGCCTGTTTCACCATCGTGACGCCGGATGGCGTGAGAATTCTGATAGACCCGCCGGATCCATCCGTGGGCTTCCCCGGGCCGGCAGGGTCCTTTGACGTTGTGCTTATCTCTCACGAGCATTTTGACCACAACTACACGGCCGGTCTCCCAAAGGGCCAAAGAGTCATACGGGGCCTGACCGACGGCGGGAAGCACGTGAGCCAGGTCAACATATCCGTCAAGGGGACTCAAATTACGACTGTACCTTCTTTCCACGACAAGAACAAAGGGAAAGACCGCGGATTGAATACGATCTTCGTGGTTCAGTCAAAGGGGAAGAGGCTGGTCCATTTGGGGGATTTGGGGCATACTCTGACACCATCAGGGGCTTTGGGGAAAGTGGATATCCTTCTCATTCCCGTGGGCGGGTTCTACACCATTGATGCAACGGAAGCCAAAGAAGTCGTGGATGCCCTGAAACCCGGTGCGGTGATCCCCATGCACTACAAAACCCCGAAGAGCTCTGTGAAGGAGCTCTCTCCCCCCGACAAATTCGAAAGCCTCATGGCCGGTCGTATTGTGAAGGTCTCGACCAATTCCATCCCTATTGATGAAAAAAAGCTCAAAGAAGGGACAAAGGCTTATCTGCTCAGCCCACCATAATCCACGTTATTCTTCTGCGCGTTGCAAATTGCAGTAATGTCAGCGCGAAGGGGTGACGCCGGAGGCTGGGAGCCCTAAAGCGCGCAGCAAACTGGGTCCCACTGGGGGATGGGAGTTTGCGAGCACTGTGGGCTGCCGCAGGCGGCAGGACCCCGTAGCGCGTCATTCTGCGGTGAATTCGTGCAGTTTAAGATATCGCACCAAGAGTGGATCCCACCGTTTTTGTGGCACCTGGGGCCTCCATAGTGGGGAATGTGACCATAGGGAAGAAAAGCAGCGTATTCTTCGGCTGCACTCTAAGGGGAGATCTTGCGCCTGTGATTATCGGAGAAGGGTGCAACATTCAAGATGGCGCTGTCCTCCACGTGGATCACGAGAAACCAGCGATTCTGGAAAATCTGGTAAGTGTGGGGCATTCCGCGGTAGTCCACGCCTGCCACATCAAGAAAGGCGCCCTGGTTGGGATCGGATCAGTCGTACTCAATGGGGCCGTTGTGGGGGAGGAAGCCTGGGTGGGCGCAGGAGCTCTTGTTCCTCCCGGCATGAGCATCCCCCCCAGGTCTCTTGCAGTCGGGGTACCTGCCAAAGTCGTGCGCACTCTGACTCCCGAGGAGATAGAGTCCAATTACGAAAGAGCGAGAACATATATGGGGCTTGCAGAGTCATACAAAGAGTATGGGCAGGACTTCCCAGCAGCGCAGAGGCATTGATTCGATTTAAGTTTCCCTCATAGTCTCCGATCCCTGGTCCCTGATCCCTGTCCTCCGATCCCCAGCTTCCGGCGGATTTTCATTTTCAGGCGCCCGAGAAGGTCGCTGTAGGACAACTGCCCGTTAAGGACCTGTGAAGCTTCACTCGGTATGCGCCGCATCCCTTCCTGTGCAATGCCGGGGAAGGTGTAGAC
>JACPDT010000217.1:2903-6409 GCA_016183865.1 Armatimonadota bacterium
AGACAACCGCCGCGAACCTTCTGGCCAGTAGAAGCTCTTCACCTATCTCTCTTCTGACTCTTTCCGTGTACACCTCAATGGATGATCCCTGTGACAGGGCGGATGCCAGGACCTCACCGGCAATCATCCCGCTTCGGACTGCGTGGCGAATCCCTTCGCCTGAAAGGGCATCCACCAGACGGCCCGCCTCACCGACCAGAAGAACTCTCCCTGTGTTCAGGGGCCGATGTTTGTCGTACAAGGGAATCACCCGTACTTGACACTGCACGCCCTTCAGTGAATCCGAAGGGAAGTCCAAACAGCCTGCGTATCGGATGAGGTGAGCCTGCAGGGAAGCCCTGGAAACCGCACCCAGGGCGTAAACACCCAGAGATGTATGGGAATTCTTTGGAAGCAATCCAACATAACCTCTTCGGATGAAACCGAAGTCTAGGAAGGCTTTGCCGGGGGAATCACAGCCTCCTTCCCGGGGGTACGGAAGCTCCATCACAGCCGATGTCGCCACATAGCCTTTCAGGTGGCCTCCCAGCCTGAGAGCCCGAGCAACCGTGGAGCCTCCTCCATCTGCGCCCACTGCATAGGAAGCTGAAAAGGTCTTTCCCGAGCGACAACGGACGGTCACATCTCGATCCGTTTCGCGGATCTCGGAAACGGCTTCATTTCCCAGAATGGAGGCGCCCGCCCTTTCTGCCGAAGACAAGACAGCGGCATCAAATTCTTTTCTGACAATGGAATAGGCCGAGCGGGCGGGGATGGGAACTTCTTCCTGCAGGGCCCCATCATAAGTATACGCCATTCGTCCTATTTCGAGGCCGATCTCATCCGGGGAATCGAAGCCCAGCCAGCTCATGACAATGGAGGGAACTCCGCCCCCGCAGGGCTTCTCACGGGGAATCGTTTCCTTCTCCAGAACCAGAACCCGAAGTCCTTGCCTGCAGAGGCTCAAAGCGCAGCTCGCGCCTCCCGGACCGCCCCCTACGATCAGAACATCATACAAGAAAGAAGTCCAGTCCTTTCCTGAGCTTTCCCAACTCCAGCACAGGGATTCCCTGTTCCTTCGCCCACTCCCTGCTCTCTACGGTATTGTAGCCCCATCCCGCAAGAGCGAGACGAACACCAAGGTCCCTGTGGGGAAGCAGGTTTTCGAGAAGATCATCCACAAGGCAGATTTGTTCCGGCAAAATTCCGCATTTTCCCTGAATGTATTTCAAGACCTCCCCCTTGTTCGTGCTGAACTCTTTTCCATAAACAGGGATGTGCAAGTTCCACCGACCGAGAAGACGGGAAGCGGAATGCTCGTCTTTCGTCGTTACCACAACAATATCCGCATAGATTTGACTTATTTCAGATATTTCACGCAATATTCCGCTATAAGGGGCCTGAAGATTTGCCCAGTCCTCAAAGCGATCCAACACCCAATGGCGCCGTATCTCGTAGAAGAGCTTCTCAAAGCTCGCCATCTCTTCCCGATAGGCTTCCCTTGCCCTGATGAAATCGGGATAGGGAAATCGGGCAAAATCCAAATTCGGATTCTCCGCGGGAAGCCGAAAAAGGAGGTAAAAATCCTGACCTGTTCGGCACAGTGGCCGCCCGGCGTAAAAGTGCTTCTCCGCCCATTCCTGCGAAAGGAGACGACCCCCTGCTGCTCTGTACGCTTCGGCCCCCACTACCAGGCATTCGCGCACACTGTCCCATATGACTCCATCAAAATCGAGAGCAAGGATTTTTCTCAATTCTTCGCGCTCCTGAAACGAAATCTGTAGAGGATTCCTCCCGTTCGCGAAGAAATCCTACAACATTTCTCACTTCACAAAGGGAGGGTAAATTCATATGCCTGCTTTCAGAATACCGGCATTTCTTTCCCTGGTTGCTCTGCTTGTCCTGGGTTGCTCACTCGCGGCACCCCCCGCCTCGTCGAGCGAGCTGCCGGTCTCGGGAGTGAGCCCGCTTCCCGGAAACACAAATTCTTTCCTCTTTCCGGTAAGCTGGACCGGCGAAAATGCGGCAAAATTTGAAATACAATATAAGGACACATCCATCGGAACATGGCGCACCTGGCTGGCTCGGAGCGCCGAAGAACCCAATAGAGCCACTTTTCTCGGGCTCCCCGGGCGCAAGTACTGTTTCCGGTCCCGCGCCTTCGATGGGGAGGGCAAGGCCGAGGAGTGGCCCGCTGGAGATGAAGGTGATGCTCAAACTCTGGTCTCGGCGCGCCTCGATTCCCTGCCGATGGCCTCAAAGGAGCCGCCCCCGACATCCCTGCAGGAAACTCCGGTTGTGGCTCAACCTCAGCCGCAATTGCAACCACAGCCTGCCGTCACTTTTTCTCAAGCATCTGCCCTTTGCAAGATCATCCCTCTCACCGGCTCCAAACGACACATGCTTTTCATGATCAGTGTCATCACGGACAGGGCATCCATATTCGAGATTCAATACAGGGACGGAAAGGAGAACCGGTGGCGGACCTGGCTCCGAAGAAAGCCGGAAGAAGGCACAACAGCGATTTTCATAGGCCTTCCGGGCCACACATACTACTTTCGCTCCCGCGCCTATGATCTGACAGGATCCCCTCAGCAGTGGCCTGTCAACGAATGGGAGACTTTTACTGAAGTGGCTCAGAACGCCCTCCCGAATCAGGAAGGGCAGGTGGCGCAAATTGTTGAAGAAACCGCATCAAGTGGAGCATCGCCCAGGGAAGCAAGTGTGGGCGCATCTCCGGTTTCATGGGTAGAAGCCCTCCCTGAGAAAGTGCCTTCCTGGCTTTTTTTGGTCAAATGGGTAACCCGGAATGCGGATAGGATCGAAGTTCAATACAGAGACGGCGAAAAGGGAGCGTGGAAAACCTGGGTTGTGCAAAAAACGGCAAACCTTGGCTCAGCCGCCTTCTCCGGCTTAAACGGCCATACCTATTACTTCAGATCCAGGGCCTCCGACGGTCGCGGAAACAGAGAGCTCTGGCCGGAGAACAGGGATGGCCACGCGAAAACAACGGTGGAGGTGCAACCTGTTGCCCAACAGCCGGTCTCAAGTGAGCTTTCAACGGTTCACTTCGGCCCTGTGCCGGTCCGGCGATAGGCGATAGATGATATAGAATACCATAGTGCGTGAGGAGGAACTCTTGTGACAATCACGGGAAAAATCGTTCTTTGCTGTACAATTGTTGGATTTCTCGCAGCCGTCTCTCTCCTGTCCTCTGCTGTTCCTTCTTATGCGGCGAATTCGGAAGAAATCCTTACAGCGGTTTCTCAATTGCCTGAGCAAGTGGATTCCCCCCTTTTCACGGTGATGTGGACAGGAAAGGGAGCGGATCGTTATGAAATTCAATACAGAGATTCCGGCATAGGCGCCTGGAAAACGTGGTTGATTCGGGAATCGTCGGAAAGAGCGTCCGCGACTTTCCTCGGGCTCCCCGGGCGCAGGTATCAATTCCGGTCAAGGGGCATTGATGATCAAGGAAGGGTGGAGCAGTGGCCCCTGACTTCTTTTGGAGATGCACAAACCGAAGT
>JACPDT010000211.1 GCA_016183865.1 Armatimonadota bacterium
AAAAAGACCGCAGACTCGAATCGGCAGAACAATGTTCTGGCTTTTCGCGTGAATCCCAAAGGTCCGCTGTTCCTGGGAAGGGTTGAGAATCCATCGGAAAGCCCGCGACAGCCTGTGCAAAAATCGGAGCAGGAGCTTCCGAAACCGGAGGCGGCCGTGAATCCGCCCGCAAAGCCCCCGACGCCTTCGGCAGCCGACACTTCCAAGCCTTCGGCGGAACAGCCGAAAGCGGAAGGCTCTGATCTCCCTGACCTCTATGTTGACCAGAACAACTCCGGATGGGGGCGCAACGGCGGTGGCTTGTATTCAGATACCGTTGCCTTCTGGACCTCCATCGTCAACAGGGGAAGAGTCGCTGCACGCGATGTTGTGGTTTCTCTTTACCTCAACGGCAAGAAGCTTGCCGAGGAGGTTCTGGAAGTTCTTTCTCCGGGGTCCAGAGCCCTGATCTCGAAGATGGCGCCAGGGACCAAAGACCAGGTTCAGGAAATGAAGGTCATCATTGACGAGGAGGGTAAGATTCCCGATTCGGACAGACTAAACAATACGGCGACTTTCCGCACCAAAGGAAAATGAGTGACCTGCCGGTATATTAGTGATCAAACGCAGAACGGGCCCTTGAGTTGTGAAACTCAGGGGCCCGTTTTCCGCCTGGGAAGTCGGTTCTCCGGTGACAACGGGCTAATCCCGTTCCGCGGAGATTTGACTTCTCACTATTGCCGCACATTCCGCCCTTGACAGCCAGATGCCGTCCTGCTCGAAAACCAGAAACCGCAGATATCCAGGCAAGGACATGTAGTTGGCTTCCGGACTGAAAGGCCTCAGGTTGGCCACATTTGGGTACTCGGCGGCCTGCAACGGTGCGGAGTTGACAAAGAGAGCGAGCAGCAAGCTGAACACAAGGAGCGACAGCATTACAGCCCTGAATGAACGCTTCATTGCATTTCTCCCCCCTTCTCTGTTACCTGCGGGAGTGCTCGCTTTGAGCCTTCTCCCTGCTAAATGAAACAACCGGGTTCGTGCGTAAGTTCCGCTCTCTATTGTGGCGCCGAATTCACCGCAAGGGGGGCAGCGGAAAGGCCGAAGCGCTTCGAATATAGCGCCAGTAGGGGGATCTCCAGGACCGCTTTCGGACCTTGACCGAGCGGACGCAAACATCCTCTTCGCTGCCGAGAGCGTTGATTCGAAAATCGGAGAAGGTGTCCGAGAAATCGGCGTCATGAATCCGGAATGTATAGGTCTTCCAGCCGTCTCCGGGCTCCACCCATTGCCACGGGGTGAACTTGAATCCTTTCATGGAGTCATAGCCGATGTTGAATCCCATCTTTCGCGAGGTGGTGTTCCCATACACATCCACCTCGATCTCCGCCTCGAAGTGTCCGTTTACGAAATAAAGGAAGGTGTCGTCAATCTCGAAAAATATGCTGCTCTTCTTTTCATTCACCATGGTGGACCAGCCGTAGGAGCCTCCACATTGTTTCAATTTGACGGTTCCTGACTCCCGCTGCCGGTACCTTCCCGTGTAAAGTCCTGTTTCTTCCGCCTGCTCCCCGAGGACCACGGAGACATTGTTTGCGCCGGAGTAATCGGGATCAGCGGCAGGAGGAGGGTCAGGGCGCAAGGCGAGAAGCTTTTCCAGCTCCGATTCCGGAGCGACGATGAATATGGGGCTGTCGGACAGATCAATGGAGGATGCGCTATCGTGCTTGTTCCCGAGCATATCCACAACGGAGCCCAAGGAAATGCCCTGAGTTGCCGGGAGCTTCGCAGGGGTCCTGTCTGACCAGGCCACCAGAACACTTCGGGGTCCCTCCAGAAACAGATAGCCGTGAAGATGGGGACCCCACAATGCCTGGCGGGAGTATTTCTTCCCCTCCAGGAGGGAGATCAGGTTTCGGTAGGCAAGTGCCGCGGACCTTTCGGAGCCATCTGTCCGAACCAGGCCTGAGCCGCTTTGTGATTGGTAAGGACCTTCCATGTTATCCCGAAAAGTATGCCAGAAAATTCGGCTGACCCCCTGGGAGAGTGCGAGGACCATTCCGCGCACCAGGTACTTCGCCTGCTCATCTTCCGATACCACTGGGTCCCGAAGGGGACCGGAAACTGGGTGTGCGTTCCACCCCAGCCCCGAGAACCAGATCTCCTTCGGAGGCTTTCTTTCCCGGAGGATCTCATTCTCCAGAGTCTGGAGGGGGCGAACCATCTGCTCAGGCTTCTCGAAGAAGGGGTACAGGCTCAGTACCTCAAAATCGGGGAGTCCGCCATAGACATACACCGTGTTGATCGAGCTGAGGTTTATTTTCCCATCTTCGGGCAGGGCGACTGCCAGTTTCGGGTTTACTTTGTTCGTTGTCTGGGCCGTTGCCCGGAGGAGATCGGCCACATCCTTCTCCGAACCCCTGAAGAACTGGGCGCCAGTGCGCTCCCAGACCTGCCAGTGGGCCACATCCTGACCGTAGCGTCGCGAGAGGATCTCCACGTATTTCTTCCAGGTGTCCGTGTCCCGGGGAGGATTCTTGTTCCATACATCCGTTTCATTCGAGTCGGAATAGGCGGAGGCCCATCGGGGCGTGTATCCCAGTGTAAAGAGAATGGACAGGCCCTTCTTGCGGGCCTCTTTCACCGTTCGGTCCGTAAGAGACCAGTCCATCACGCCTTTCTCGGGCTGGAGGCGGGTCCAATCGGGTTGAATTCTGATCCATTGGATTCCCATCCCCTTGATGAAAGCCAGATCCTGTTCCAGTGTTTGCTGGGAGCCAGTGCTCGAAAGGAGGACTACCCCAAAAGGGGAGGGGCTTGTTTTCGGCAAAGGAGCGGGTTTCGTGGAACCTTTTGAAACCATGGTCCGCTTTGGCGCCTGCCGCTGACTCTTCAGTCCCGGACCTCCTGCAACAACAAAAGTACTGCCTGCCTCAGAGACAGCAGCATACAGGAGGATGAAAAGCAAAAGAAGCTGAAAAGTTTTCCTACCCTTATCGGACAGCGAAATCACCCAAAATGTTTTTTCTCGCCCTATTATACCAGAATCTCCTTGTCTGTCAAGGGGATCATGGCGGGTCTGCCGGAAGATACTCTTGACAAAGTATGGGAAATCGGACAAGGGCTGTATTACATGTTTCTTTGTGACAGGATATGATATAGGCAGGGAACGCTTTATTTCACGGAGCCGAAGGAATTCTTAATTTGATCTTAACCAATATTTAAGGCTCCCTTAATGCTTTCATTACTTCGGCTTAACCATCACCCAATATCATGGAAAGGACTTGCGTATTACGATGGGTCTGGAAAGGGGTGAACTCTCTGGCTCTCAACGGCGGTCGTCAATCCTCTCTTTTTTTTGTACGATTCCGGTATTACCAATTGTATTACTGCTCTAAGGGTTCCCTGTTTAGTTAAATCGGTTCCATAATGTTGATGGAGGTGATCTTGTGGATCTTCTCGACAGGCAGATCAGTCGGCGAGCGTTTCTCAAGGCATCGGGCAGTGGCATGGCCGCTTTCGCTGTGGCGCCGCGTTTGAAAGGCCCTCCCCTTGCGGAATGGGAAAAGCAGACAGGGAGGCAGGGCTCCAGACCCGACCCCACGGACGAGGATGTGAAGATCGTTCGAAGCGTTTGCCTCATGTGCCACGGGGGGTGCGGGATTCAGTGCAAGGTGAAGGGTGGCGAGCTTATCAAGATTGATGGAAACCCCTATCACCCCAACACATATGATTATACGGCGAAGGGAGACCTGGTGGAGGAGAGCGATCTGGATGCGGGCCCGGCGGGAAAGGATCTTGGCTCTGTCTGCCCAAAGGGGCAGGCAGGCATTTATGCCTTATACAACCCCGCCCGTCTGACCCACCCACTAAAAAGAATCGGCCCACGAGGTTCCGGTAAGTGGAAAACCATCTCCTGGGATCAGGCCCTTAAGGAGATATGCGAAGGGGGGCTCCTGTTCAAGGATGTTCCAGGGGAGGAGAACCGGCAGGTCGAGGGTCTCAAGAGCATCCTGACCAACGAGAACCCCATGGGTCCCGAGGATTCGGATTATATGGATGAGGCGCCTCCTGAGGGATTCGGGCCGAAGCTGAATCAGTTTGTTTGGTCCCATGGTCGAAACGAGCAATCGCCGCTGACCCCGAGATTCGTCAAGAATGCCTGCGGTGTGCCTCACATGCTTAACCATTGCGACCGCTGTGCCGGAACCTTCTACAATACCATAGAAGAAGTTCTGAATCTTCCGGAATATGAGATCGGGGCCTATGCGGACTACGAGTATTGCACATATCTTATGAGCTTCGGGTCCAACATCACTGCAGCCGATTACCCCATGCAAGTCCGTACAAGGTTCCTCCAGAAATGGGCCAAGCGGGGAGGGCCTCATGCCGGCGAATTCAAGCATGTGGTCATAGATCCCAGGCTTTCCAATGGCGCCGCCAAAGCCCTGCACTCGGGTCAGGGGGAATGGATTCCCCTAAAGCCGACAACAGATGCTTTTTTCCTTCTTGGAATGATGCGCTGGATCATAGAAAACGAGAAACACAAGAAAGACTATCTTTCCCTGCCGAATGAAAAAGCGGCCAAGGCCAAGGGTTGTCGCAACTGGACCGATATGACCTACCTCGTTTCCACAAAGGCGCCGAAGCTCTACTTGACTGGGAAGCAGGCAGGCCTCGGCCAGAGCGATTTCGTGGTTCTCGTGAAAGGACAGCCCAAAATGTTCCACGAGGTGGAAGGCGCCGCGGATCTTGATGCCTCCTATACCCTGAATGACGTTGAATACAAGACCGTATTCCGGATGCTGCGTGAAAGGGCGCAGGAGAAGACCCTTGAGGAATGTGAAGAGGTTTGTGATATCCAGCCTGGAACGATTGCCCGAATCGCCTCCGAATTCGCGGGCGCCACGAATCCTGTGGCCGAATTCTTCCGAGGGCCTGCGCAGAGCACCAATGGATGGGGGAACGGCAGGGCCATCTGCATCCTGAACATCCTGATGGACAACATAGACCGGAAGGGGGGCTTCACCCCCGGCCATGCCCCGTATAAATCGGATGTGGGCGGAGACAAGCGGACACCCAAAGGGGTTCCTCTGGACCGCAGCAAGAAACGGTACGAGGGTAAGAAGCCGACGGCCACGCGCCCCTGGTTCCCCAACGCAACAAGAACAGTGACTACGGAGTGGCTTGGGGGGCTGAAACAGGGTTACCCATACAAGACCAAGGCGTACCTGAACTATTACAATGGTCTTGCCTACACGCAACCGTACAATGAGACCGTATACGAAACCCTCATTGATGTCAAGGCTTTGCCTCTTTTCTTCAGTATTGATGCCTACATGAATGAGACCAGCCAGCTTGCGGATTACGTGCTTCCAGATACTGAATACCTGGAGCGGTACGGCGGGTTCAAGACCTATCCCCCCATTCTCACTCGGGTTTGGGGACTTCGCCAGCCGGTTGTGGGGCATCTTGATCCAAAGACCCACGAATACCGCGGGATCCATCCCGATGTACGCATGGGCGATGACATCCTCATTGACATTGCCATTCGCTGCGGCCTCCCAGCCTTCGGGAAGGACGGAGGGGGCCAGGGGATTGATATTTTCAATTCCTGGCAATTCTGGAACGAGTTCTACAAGAATGGAGATTTCAAAGGGGAGGCGGGCCTTGATCCCGAGGGTCGCCTTGCGAAACTGGGCGGAAAATTCGAGAACCCTGGCAAGAAGTATGATGCTCAAGACTACTGTCGCTATGCTGGAGGTCGCCCTGTTCGCGCCCTTTACGTTTACTCCAACAAAGTGGCCGCACTGAAAAACAGCATGACCGGAAAACATTTTGACGCCCTTCCTACTTACCGGGGCCTCTTTGATTGCAAGGAGCAGCCTCTTGATCCCGCCATCTGGAAAGAACATCCCTTCCAGCTCCACACGTACAAACATCCGTGGCATACCCAATCCAGGACGGCGCAGAACCTGTGGCTCATGGGGCTCGCGCCCGAGAACTATGCGGAGATCAATCCCGCCGATGCCGCCAGGCTTGGTGTGCAGACAGGAGACTGGGTGAAGGCAAAATCTCCTTCCAGCAAACACATGCCCATGTTCAACAATTCCCTCGGGGACGGCTGGTACAAGTTCCAGATTCGAACTACGAGCCGGATTCGACCGGGCTGCTTCTCTGTCTGCAACAGTTTCGGCCGCTGGGGATCAGGTGCAAGGCCCTGGCAGGCGAACGGCAAGGACCAGTACTGGGATAAGAAGATCGGGGCGGGATTTATGATCAATCCCCTTTATATGGCCGATCCTGTCCTTGGAAATGTAATTTTTGTGGATCCCATTGCCGGAGGAACCCAAAGCTTCGGCACACCACTCCGAGTGGAGCGAATGTAGGAAAGGAGGCGAAGTTTCATGGCAGAGCGCGGAGCAACAATCCCCCGGGAGAGATTGGACGAAGTTTTCGACAACAAGGGTCCCAAGCAATACGCCCTCTGGATTGACCTTGAGTTCTGTGTGGGCTGCAATGCCTGTACTATGGCATGCAAGGCGGAAAACAACACTCCCCTGGGTGTGGATTACACTAAAGTGATCGAAATAGAAGAGGGGGAGTTCACTGACCCCAAGAAGCCTCCTCAGGTTCGGGTCTATTTCCTCCCCATGGCCTGCATGCACTGTGCCAAGCCTGCCTGTCTGGCGGCATGCCCCGTGGGGGCCATCACCAAGCGGCAGGAAGACGGAATTGTGCTTATCAACAAGGACAAGTGCATCGGCTGTCGCTATTGCGCCTGGGCATGCCCCTATGGGGCTCCGGTGTATAATGCGGAAGCCAAGGTGATGGAAAAGTGCACCCTTTGCGTTCATCGAACAAGCAAGGGGCTCCTGCCCGCCTGTGTCACTACCTGCATCAGCAGAACCAGGCACTTCGGCGACGTGAACCTGCTGACAGGCACGATCAAGGAGAAGCGTGCCCGAAGGATTCAGTTGGGTGATTCTCAGACACAGCCCAGTGTGGCTTACACGAAATAGGGGAGGGACATGCCTGAGCTGACTTCCTTTTCCGATGTCCTGAGTGGGAGCAGAGTGGTCGTGAAAGACCATCTCTGCTCCCGATTTCGAGCCAGCCGCTCTTCGTGCGCTCTGTGCATCGCCTCATGTCCAAAGGGGGCCATATCCCTCGATGGGCAGGTCCTCACGCTGGATTCAAATGCCTGCAATTCCTGCGGAGTCTGCCATTCCATTTGCCCGAACGGCGCCTTTGAGATTAAGGGTTTTGATGATTCCTGGTATTCCGCAAGAATCGCCGAAAAAGCGCCTGATTCGTCCTTTCGCTTCTCCTGCGCCTTCGGAGCTCGGGATGCTCATCTCCTCGTCCCGTGCCTGTCCAGGCTGACGGAGGCCCTCGTGCTGGAACCTCTGGCACGGGGTTTCGGCGCGGTGGAAATTCTTTGTCCCGATTGTACAGCCTGCGATTTTGGAGGGGCGGAAGGTCACCGAAAGGCCGTGCTGGAGAGGGCGAGCCTCTTCGCCCGCATGGTCGGCCTGGATTCGGGACGGATCCTGCTCAGGGAGACACCTTTTGTGCCGACCCCTTCCACCCTTGTCTCTGATCCCCCTGTTTCCAGGCGCGCCTTGTTCGGGATCCTCGGCAGGGATGTGCTGGCCTCCGCAAGAACAGCGGTTTCCCCGCAGGAGGCAGGGGATCTCCTGACTGATGGTGAGAAGTTCCGGAAGGGGATCGAAAAAAAGGAGGAATCCGCCAAGAGGGTTCACTTGAGATCCCTCCTGCGCTCCTTTTCCCAAAGAGATTCCATTCAGGTCGGCTCTCAGGGCGGTTTTCTCTGGGATCTGGCCGTAAGCTCCCGCTGTCTGGGCTGTAATGTCTGTGAACAGCTTTGTCCCACCTCGGCCATTGTGCGCGAAGAAGATGAGAAGACCTTTCGACTCGTTTTTTCGCCCGACCGGTGCACCGCCTGTGGCATATGTGTGGACTCCTACCTGCCCAGGGCCATCAGGCCGAAAGAAACGCTGGATTTGTCTCTCCTGGCGGGAGACGGGACGATAGAGCTTTTCAGCTCATCCAAACAGAAGTGCGTCTTGTGCCGGATAGATTTCCTCGGCGATCAAGAGGGCCTTTGCAATCTATGCAAGACCACGAACAGAAAAAGGGAGACCTTTGCAAAGAAGTGGTTGGGAAAGGGGACCTGTGATGCAGCATCCGAATGAAGCCGGAGAGGCCGTGGGACGATCCCACATCTATCTTTTCTTCGCGGGGGTCTTTTCCCAGGCCCCCACTCCCGAAGGCATCGCGGCCATTCGGAATAAGAGCATCCTGCAAGAGATGGAAGGACACCCGGAGAATCCAGGATACCGGGAGCTGGAGCACTTTGTGGAGGAAGCCGGGACGATTTCGGACCTTGCCGATGTGCTCACTGCCGAGTTCACCCAACTCTTCGTTCTTCCCATGGGCATTCGCCCATACGAATCCGTGTACCTGGACAAGGATCAGCGCCTGGGCGGCAAGGTGACCATTGCAGTCAAAAATTTCTATGAAAATGCCGGGATGGAGTTTCTGCCGACCTGTCTGGACACGGCTGACCATATTGGGATGGAGCTTGAGTTCATGGGCCGCCTCACGGCGCTGGAGGCGGAGGGATGGACTCAGGGCAGCGCCTCTTCTCTTTCACGGATTCTCGATCTGGAAAGGGATTTTCTCTCTTCCCATCTCGGCCGTTGGGCGTCCGCTCTCAGCGACCGGATCAGGGAAGAGGGAACGGTTGCTTTCTATCGCGCCATGGCCTTGCTGATGAAGGGGTTTGTGGAAGAAGACCTGCGTTATCTTGAGAGTCTCAAAGTAAGTGCGGCTTTGAAATAAAAGGAGGGAACAGGAGTGAAATTGTTACGGACGATCTCTTTATCGGCTGTGCTGGTATTTCTTTTCGCAGTGGGAACTATTGTAGAGGTCGCTGCGTCTCAGAAGACAGCACAGGTTCCCGTTTTCAAAGAAAATGAAGACTGCCTCACCTGCCATAAGAGCATCCTTGATGTGAAAACAGGGAAAAAGCAGATTGTCGCGCCCCATAAGAAGCACCTTGAATCCAAGAAAATGGAATACAAAGGTGAGCAGCGAAAATGTCTTACATGCCATGAAGCTTATACTGCTGCGAAACGAGGAGAAAGGAAGCCCGGTTTTTTCGTGAAAGGAGGCATTTTTCATCCCAACACCGATCGGGAGCCCAAAGCCTTCTGGCGACGCACGATACAGCGGCCGGACACCCACGGCAACCCGCCTCTCGTGGAAGCCGTTCACCCCGAGTCGCCGTACCTGTTCAAGACATCCCTTTCCCGGCTGGTTTGCGTGAAATGTCACGGCCCGGACAGCAAAGTCAAAACGTTTTACGGGACCCCTGCACATTGAGGGGACCTTCGCCCGAATGCCTCCCCCATGTGGATTCTTCCTTGATTTCCCCTCCCCTTATGGGAGGGGCTAGGGGAGGGCCGAGGGGGAGGTGAGGTGGGGGTGAGACAGGACAAGAGGAGTGGTATTTATGAAGCTGCTTGCGGCGATTCTCGGGATGGCGTTTCTCCTGCCTCCATGGGTTCTGGCGGCAGAGGGACCTTCCACGGTGACCATCGCGAAGATCAACAGTATCGCGAAATTCAGGAAATCGGACTCCAAGACCTGGACAGACGCCAAAGCCGGAATGGTCCTTGAGCGAGGCGACAAGATCAAATGTGGACCCAATTCCACGATGCTGTTGTCCTGGACCCATGGAACCGTGATCAAAGTCGAGCCTGAAACGACTTTGTCTTATGACGGCGCCGCCCTGGAGATAGAGAAACAACTTGAGAAATCCTTTCTCACTTTGGAAGAGGGGCGACTATTCATCAAGGCGCAGGTGCCTCAAGACATGTTCTGTCATCACGAGATTCGCGTTGGGACCACTTCCATCATTACCCAGGGAGCCGAGTTCATGATCGGGTATGACAAAGTCAAGAAGAAATTCGAGGTTCAGTCCCTCGTGGGCAGGATCGTCACAGGGGGTTGTATCAGGGAATGTGTCCGGGTGGAAGAGGGGATGAGAGGGGTTTTCAAGGCCGGCGCCACCTCTCCGGAAAATCCCATCTCTCCGTTGGAAGCGACGGCAAGGACCGCTCTGGAAGAGGAATCCAGGTTATTGGGCCCCAGCCTCTTGCGGTGGGAAGACAATGCTTCGGTATCCGGACCTCTTCAGGTCAAGATCGGCGGAGTCAGAAACAGGCGTGGCCAGGCCCCTTATGAAGTCCATTTCAAGGCCGTAGCCCTCGGAGGAACCGGAAAGCTCAAGTCCGTGGAATGGAATTTCGGCGATGGAAAGAGCACCAATGAGCTCGAGCCATACCACGAGTTCACACAGGGGGTTTATGTTGTGACCCTCAGAGTCGAGGATCAGAACGGCCAAAAAGCCTCTGCCCAGATGAACATCGCGGCGGAAGAGGTCTGCTACTGTTTGGTGACCCCTGACGCAAATCCCGTTATTTATGTCGTGGGCCGTTAGGTAGCGTATTTTTTTGTGTTTTTCGTGTATTACAAGATTTGAAATGGGAGCGAAGCGACCTTGATGGACAAGACCACCGGCGGTGATGACAAGGTTCCTCGCAGGGCTTTCCTGGATGCCATGATCGTTGCCGGTTTCGCCCTTACGGTCCTGTGCGGAGGCGCGCCGGCGCTGTCCTATCTTTTTCCCCGACTGTCCGGCTCGTCCGTAGATGAGGAAATGGATGTAGGCGCCGAAGCCGAGGTTCCGATGGGAGAGGGAAAGGTTCTGCCCTTCGGTGTTTTCCCCACACTGGTTCTCCGCACAAAGGAGGGCTTCAAGGCTTTTTCGGCTGTTTGCACCCATCTTGGCTGTGTGGTCAAATGGAACAAGGACAATCAGAAGATCGAGTGCCCGTGCCATTCTGCCATATTCGACACGAGCGGAAAGGTCCTGGATGGCCCGGCGCCCAAGCCGCTTCGATCCATCAAGATCAAGGTTGAGGACGGGAGAATCATTCTTGGAGGGAAGTAGAGGATGGTAGGGCTTTATCGCGCATTGGACGAGCGTTTCGGTTTCCATGAAGGACTCATGAAAGTCCTCAAGAAACCGGTCCCGAAATTCATCAATCTGACCCATTGCTTCGGAGGCATCACATTCCTTCTCTTCGGGGTCCAGGTCATCTCCGGGATTCTCCTGGCCATTTATTACAAGGCAACCCCGGACAAGGCATACGAAAGCGTCCAGTATATTGTCAATGAGGTGCCCATGGGGTGGCTGATCCGTCAGGTCCACGCATGGGGCGCCAATTTAATGATCATTGCGGTCATGCTCCACACCTTCCGTATTCTGTGGCACCGGGCCTATCGTCCTCCCCGGGAATTCAATTGGGTCGTTGGAAGCTTCCTTCTGTTTGCAACCATGGCCTTCGGTTTCTCCGGGTATCTCCTGCCCTGGGACCAGTTGTCCTATTGGGCTACAACTGTGGGAACCGAGATGGCAAGCAGTGTCCCTGTGATCGGCCCCCACCTCCTGACCTTCATGCGGGGCGGGGCAACCGTGGATGCCCCTACCCTCACTCGCTTCTATGCTTTGCATGTCCTTGTTCTTCCAGTGACAACCATGGCGCTCCTGGGCCTTCATTTCCTTATGGTCCGTCGCCTGGGTGTGGCGAAACCGCTGTAAAGGGGGAACGTCTTGGCATTACATGAATTGGACCCTCGGGACCAGGGAGACCCGTTCTTCCCACACCACTGGCTGAAAGAAGTCATGATGGTGTATATCGTTTTGGGCATCCTGCTCACCTTGTGCATCCTCAGCCCTTTTGCCTTGCACGAACAGGCCGATCCTATGAGCACTCCTGCCGGGATCAAGCCTGAATGGTATTTTTTGGCGCCCTATCAGATCCTGAAGTATATTCCAAAGATTGTGGGGATCATAGGGATGGGCATCATGAATGTCGTCCTTATCCTCTGGCCCTTCATGGACAGGGAGTTCCGAGGAAAGCGGCTGTCCACCGGTATCTTTCATATGGCTCTTGTTGTGGGCCTCATGGGCTTTCTCCTGTTTTCAGCCCTGGGGCACCTTTCCGAAACGACGATAAAAGTCGGAAAGGCCGCTTATCATATTGACTTGAAAGGTATTCCTCACAGGGTCCTTCCCACCCCCGGCGCATCACCAGGAGAGAAAACACAGGGAAAAGAATCACCAGAGAGCCAGCCCTCCCCTAGCCCCTTCCATAAGGGGAGGGGAAATCAGGGATTAGCCGGACATGGCGATCACGGAGAAGAAAAGTGATACGTTTCATTCTTGCTGTAGCCCTTCTTTGGGCCTTTTCTCCGTCTCTTTTCGCGGAAGACGGGGAAATGTCGTGTCTGAAATGCCACAAGAAGATCAGGGAAATGACGGCAACGGATGTGCATTCACAGCACGGAGTCTTGTGCACGAGCTGCCACAGGGGGGACCCTTCCGATTATTCCATAAGAGCCATGTCCGGCAAGAAGAGTCACTTCAAGGGAAAGCCATCCAGAAGTGAGATCCCGTCACTTTGTGGAAGCTGCCATTCCAGACCTGACATCATGACTGCTTATGGGCTGCCCTCAAGTCAGGAAGGGGAGTACCTGAAGAGCAGGCACGGAAGGCTCTGGGCAAAGGGGGACACCCGGGTTCCTGTTTGTACGACCTGCCACGGCGCCCACGGCATCCTTCCAAAGGATGACCCTGCCACCCGCACCTCAAGGGCCAATGTGAATGCGCTCTGCGATTCCTGCCACGGCCATGCCCGAATCATTCGGAATCCCAAAGTGCCCACAGATCAGTATGTAAAATACAGGAAAAGCGTCCATGGCAAGGCTTTTGATGGAAACAACAAGAGAGCCCCCACCTGCGCCCTCTGTCACGGGCACCACACCACACAGGCGACTCTTGTGGAGAAGAGTTTCAGTGTATGCGACCGCTGCCATGGGGGGACCGCTTATCAGGTCAGCCAGAGCCCCCATCAGAAGCCCATTGAGGAAAGGAAAATAAAGCAATGTGTCGCCTGCCACGGCTACCACGATATCCAGAGGCCGGAAGCAGAGAAAATGGAAGGCATCTGTCGCGCCCGGGGGCGCCCTATCGGAACAGGACTGCGTCCATTGCTCATTCATGGCGCTTCTCGGAAGCGTGGAAGCGGCCAGAAGCGCGTTCGCACAGGCCAGGAAGGAGCTTGGGGAAGTCAGACACGATCCGAAGATCGTCGGTCTTCGGATGGCGGATCTGGAGAAAAAGCTGGAAAAGGCCGAGACCTCACTCCTGATTATGCGTAATGTGCTCCATACCCTCTCCCCCTCGAAGACACAGAAATATGTCGCCATCGCGGACACGCTGGCTCGCGAGGTTCTGACCTCCATCAAGGAAAGAAAAGAAAACCTGCGATTGCGAAGGCTTGCCCTGATTCCCATCTGGGCGTTCGTCCTCGGAATGGTCTCCATCATTGCGATGAAACGGCGAGCTCTCAAGATGAAACGTGTGGAATCGAATGATTCTCCTTGAGAAGCTCCGGGAGCTTTCGGCGAACAGAGCGGGCATCCTCGGGAAGCTCGCCGCCTTTTGCGCGGGGCTCTTTCTTTTCTGGCTTCTCACCCTTCCTGTCGTCAATTCGCCCTATTTCTGCGCCTCCTGCCACAGGATCAAGTCTGCCTATGCCGGTTGGAGGAATTCGGGGCACAAGAAGGTCTCCTGCACATCCTGCCACGGAAGACACAGAGGGGGAGGCGGCTTCGTTCTCGCCAGAATGCTCCAGTACCCCACGCATACCGGAAAGGAGATCTGGGGAGACATCCCTGACTCCACTTGCATCGGGTGCCACAAGAGGAGCGAAATCAAGAAAGTGCGCCTCTCGGGAGTCTCCTTCGAGCATTTGCCTCACCTCCGTCCTTTTGGGAAACTCCCGGCTCTTTCTTGCACAGTTTGTCACTCCAGGTCCACCAGGGAGACCCATGCCTCTGTTGACAGGGAGATCTGCTTCATGTGCCACATCCGGAAGCTCCCTGACCTTGCCTGGATTTCCGCCTGCGGCACCTGTCATAAGCAATATCCCACCTCCCCCCCTGGCGGGGATTCCGCAACTCTCCCCTCCCCCCCTGGCGGGGGTTCCGCAACTCTTCCCTCCCCCCCTGGCGGGGGGAGGCAGGAGGGGGGGGACGGATGGCCGCGCATTCGGTTCGATCACACCCCGGTCCAAAAGAAGAGAGTTGCCTGCGATCAGTGCCACTCCGATGTTACCATAGGTTCCGGTCGTGCTCACATAACAACCTGCAGGGACTGTCATTCCGCGAAGGAGATCTCGGAAAGGAGCGGTGACCTTTCGGCTCTCCACAAATCACACCTTGAGGATCGAAGGCTGCCGTGTCGGGCATGCCACGAAAAGCTCCAGCACACCCTGAACCCCGATCGTCCTCGGGAACAAGCCACATGCCGAAGCTGTCACCCTGACCGGCATCAGGCAGTCTCCACAATGGTCCTTGGGGAAACGGGGAAAGGGTTGGATGCAGGCGCCCAGGCCGCGCATTTCACGTGCGAGAACTGCCATCTCACCCACAGGCAGGTTTCAGGAACAGGGGAAGTCAAGACGGCAGGTGTGGAAGGCTGCTACTCCTGTCATGAGGAAAAATACGGCCGCTTCCTGAATCGGTGGAAGCTCTCCGTCACAGGCACTCTGGTTCCCCTGGAGAAAGGGTTGCAGAAGGCTTCGGAGGAGCTTTCCGCAAAGCAGGGGACCTTCGATTTCGAAAAAGGTCGGAAACATTACCTCAAAGCCCTTCAGTCGGTGACACTGGTTCGGGAAGGGGGGGGCGTCCACAACTATTCGTACTCGGAAAAAGTATTGAGGAATGCCGTTTCCGAGATCAACCTTTGTTTCGAAGCCATCCGATTCCCTCACAGGGTGCCTGCTCCGCCAAGAGTAGACCTGAGACAAAATGACGCCTGCATGGTTTGCCACAGCGGCCTCGATCGGCCCCGTTTTCAGGGCCTCGAATATCCCCATCTTCCCCACGTCTGGAACCAGGGTCTTCCGTGCAAGCGCTGCCATGGTCCCAGTGTGCGCCCACAGGAACGGAAAGAGCATGGCAGGCTCCTGATCGCCCTTTCCGATTGCCGGGAATGCCACAGGAGCAAGAGAATCCCCCCTCATCTGGAGGAATTCAGGGCCGGTCATCCCCTGGCCCTATCCCGATCCCCTCAAAGGGGGCCGGAATGCCTCGGCTGCCACCAGAAACCCCTTTGCAGGAGTTGCCACGAGAAGCGTTCGCCCCCCTCATCCCACAAGCAGGGGAGCTGGAAGCACGAGCACGGAAGGGCCTTCAGCACGGGCGGCCAATGCTCAGTCTGCCATCAGGCCGATTCCTGCGCAAAATGCCACAAAGTGGAGATTCCTCATTCCAGGATCTTCAGGGAAAGAGCCCACGGTAAGGCAGCAAAGGACGGCGTTGTCAGCGCCGCCTGTCGGACCTGCCACAAGTCGTCGCAGTGCCTGGCATGCCACAAGACACCCATGCCCCATCCCGCAAACTGGCTTGCCGGCGGCCACGGAAAGGCCGTAGCGAGGCTTTCGGTTCATTCCTGTGAAAAATGCCATAAAGGACGCGCCTCCTGCGTCAATTGCCACAGGATTGAAGTTCCCCATTCGGCTCAATTCAGGGAAAAGGAGCACAAAGAGGTCAGGGATCCCGCGATCTGCCTGAATTGCCACAAAGATTCCGGGAGGTGCCAGAAATGCCATGTGGAGAAAAAGGTGCGCCCCCTTTCTCACAGGTCGCGATACTGGAAAACGAGGCTCCACAAGTTTCGCACCGGATCCCCCGGGGAGGAGCAGAAATGCATTCTCTGCCATGGGGAGCGTGGGTGCGTAGAGTGCCATAAGACGGAGATGCCCCACAGCAAGGAATTCACCGGCAGAGAGGGGGGACACAAACGGGAGGTTCGGACCTTCGATACCAACACTTTTTGCTTCAATTGTCACCAGACGGAACTGTGCATTACCTGCCACAAGGACAAAATGGAAAAACAAGATGAGGGGAAGTGAAAGGAGACCATCCGGGTGATTCCTCCTCCACTCCTCCCACTGATCAGGATCTAATGAAACTCATTCCCCTGGATCCTGGGGAGCAGAACACTTTCATCGGTATGGCCGCCTGCAAGAAGTGTCATGAGCAGACTGTGCAATTCTTCGAGGATAAAGTGAAACATGCGAAGGCTGTGGCCACACTCGATGATGAAGCCCTGCTCAAAAAGCACAATCTCAAGAGAGAAGACAGGTGCATCGGCTGCCACAAAGTGGGCGGGTCCGATTCACGGGGAGTGGAGTGCGAAGGGTGTCACGGCCCGGCAGCCGTCCATGCCGAAGTGCCTGCAAAGGAGCTGAAGAAGCGGGATTATGCCATAGGCAGGATCGCCAAGCCTGATGAGGCCTGGTGCAGAAAATGTCACAACAAGAATTCACCCGAGTTCAAGGAATTCGATTACAAGAAAGCCTATGAAAAAATCAAGCACAAGCTGCCGCCGAAGAAATAAGGGATAGGGAAAGGAAACAACTCTGGGCGGAGCACAGCTAACTGAACCTGAAGCGAATATGCTCCGCTCTCCCGCTTTGGTTCTACCAATACATGCCCATCGAGCTCTGCGATGTTATGGTGATGCGCGTTGCAAATTGCATGAATTCACCGCAGAATGACGCGCTACGGGGTCCTGCCGCCGCCTCCGGCGTCACCCCTCCGCGCTGACATTGCTGCAATCTATAGCATTGCGCCATAATTAACCCAATTCAGCATGGTTACTGGATTATCTCATCATGGCGACATATTATGCCGCTTTCCTCTCCGTCCGTCTTGAGACTTTGCCTTTGGCTTGAACCCTCCGGGCCTCAAGTTTTTGTAGCAGATCAGCACCACGCTTGGTCTTGCCATTACTGCCGAGTGCTCTGTGCAAATCCTCCCGCCGCGCTTCCGCTCAAAATCTCGTACCTTCACAGGCTTCCCGTTCTTCGCCTCTCCCGCGAGAACGCGACCTTTATCGAGAGGGACCACGTAGTAGATGCCTTTCATTGAACTACACACCGCATCCAGTTTTGGACCTTCGAAAAAGTTGTCTGCCACGACCCACAGTTCCAGGTCCACAGGAAGTAATGCCTGTGCCGCACGTATTAGAACAATGGCCAGGTCTATCTGTGTGCGATATGCAAGGAGAACCTGCCCCTTTGCCCTGCGCTCCTTGTTGACGACGCGCACGAACTCTTTGGTCAGGAAGTCCTCCACAGGCAGGGGGATCCGGAGCCCTGACTGACCGATTAGAATCCCGCTGACAAAGGCGTGATTGCCGGCATGTCAAGAAGGGTTCACCGTCTTACCCCTGTCTACAACCCGTAAGCCCCCGCCCGCTTGCTCTAGATCACCTGCCCTGTCCCATCGGGGTCAAGGAATCCTCCGGGCATCATGAACATTGCAGCCGTTGTGGACGCCACTATTCCCACTATTTTCCAGGCGCCTGGAAGCAAAGTCACAGAGGTGAGGACTCCCAGCGTCCCCAGGCCCATTGCCGCCAGGAAACGTTTGTTTGCAGCTTCTGCCGCTTTCTCGGCGCGAATATGCTCACACTCTTCTCTTGTAAGGGTCTTGAGATTCTCCCGTGAGTCCGATTGGAACGGAAAAAAGCCCACCTCCTCAGTTTTCCCTGCTGCAAGAGATCTTGTGTGAGTGGGAGTCCAGGAATTGAAAGCGGTTGAAATGGTATTCACCACGGTTCCCTCCTCGGTTGATTTGTTTCGGTAATCCCAATATACCGGAAAAGCAGGTGACAATCAAGTTCCACGGGGGATCCAATCAGCCTGCTCGCCCCTCCTGCCGGTGTCATTCACTGGACGCAGAAAAGGCAGTGGACAACATGTAAATTATACGGTATAATTTGCATAGAGATGTAAATTATACTGGAGTATGATGATGCCTTCTTCTTTTTGGCGATGGGTGGAGCAAACACTCAGGAGCGACATATCCAAACATAAGGTTCGGTTGATCTTTGGGGCGCGGCAGACAGGCAAGTCCACTTTGCTTCAAAGACTTGCCCCTGCTGACGCCATATTCATCAATCTTCAAAGCCGCAGGGAGCGTCTGCGTTTCGAGCGCGGAGAGGAGGAATTGCTCAGGATGCTTCGGGCTGAGCGAAAATCTCGCACCGTGTTGATTGACGAGATACAGAAGGCGCCTGCTCTGCTCGATGACATACAACTGCTATATGACGAAAACCCGGAAAAGTTTGAATTCTTCCTCACGGGAAGCTCTGCCCGCAAGCTGCGAACTTCTGCGGCCAATCTGCTGCCCGGCAGGGCTCATCAATACCATCTTTTTCCATTGATCCTGGCTGAGCGAGAAGGTTTTGGACCATCAGAGACATTGCCTGTCCCTGATGAAAGGCCGTCACTTCAGGGTTTCCCGACTTCCGACATAGAGAGTATGCTGATTTGCGGCAACCTCCCTGGAATAAGCCTCGAGGCCGATCTTACGCGGAAGGCGACACTGGAATCGTACGCGGAAATCTACGTGGAGGAAGAGATCCGTCGGGAGGCGCTGGTTCGGAACATCGGAGCCTTCAGCAGGTTTCTGGAGCTGGCTGCATTGGAATCGGGACAGGTCATGAATCTGAGCGGGCTCTCACAGCAATCGGGCATACCCATCGCAACCTTAAGAGCTTTCTATCAGGTTCTTGTGGACACTTTCATCGGGTTCTGGCTCCAGCCTTTTGCGGGGCGGACGCGCAGGAGGCTCCTCACCACACCCATGTTCTACTTCTTCGATCAGGGAGTGCGCAATGCCCTGGCCGGTATTCCTCTCACTAAGGAGAGTCTACGGCTACAGGCCGGCACGCTTTTTCAACAATGGGCGGTCACGGAGCTGTGGCGCCGGTGCGGCTACCTGGGCCGCGGCTATCGGCTCCATTTTTGGCGCTCCGTGTCAGGCGCAGAAGTTGACATGGTCCTGGAAACACCCGAGGAGGCCATCCCCATTGAAGTCAAGTGGACTGAGAACCCAAGAGGGACAGACGCCAGACACCTGATTTCATTCTTGAAGACCTATCCAGCCCAGGCGAGACGCGGTTATATCGTATGTCGCTGTCCTCACAGACTGCAGATCTCCGACCAGGTCACAGCCATACCATGGCAGAAGATGTGAGATTACACAAAAGGCTAAACAGTTACGAAGGGGGTAAGACGGTGAACCCTTCTTGATATGCAGCATCCCTGAGTCGCTCCCCTGGACTTTCTGGCGGAATTAACGCAACACATCCCTGGCCATTATCTATCGTGGGGACAGTGCCTCCTACCGATGGTCACTGTTGGGTTATTGTGCCAAAATATTGAATATCCATCCGATCAGGGCCACCATGCCGATTAGAACGACGATAAGAGAGGCGATGCCGGCAAATGGATCCAAAGCGACACAGTACCTGCTGTCTGCGCCGTCTCATGACAGCTCATTTGGTTTTCTTCATAAGGCTCTTGAGTATTTCAGACACAATTCTTTCGTGCTGTTCTGCAGTTTTTGCCCTTCCATATTTCTTTCTGAGCTCCGTCCATTCCGGCGTTCCATAGAACTGATGACAGCCGATGCACAGGCCCTCCCTTTCCACAAGATTTCTTTCCTGATTGTCCAGCGGCCTGTCTTCTGGAAGCGGCATGTTTTGAATCTGTTTCCCGTCACGCGTGATCAGTTGATCCAGAGCATAAGGAAATTTTTCTATTTTGGGAACTTGCTGTTTTCCCGTTTTTGCCCCCGGAATGTCTCCGTAGACCCCTTTTGAAAGATTCTGGAAAAGTGGTTCATTGCCAAGGATCTGTTGTGCACTTCTGGAATTCCCTGTACCATAGCCGATAGCCTTTGGATTTGTGTGGCAGTCTTCGCACGTTCGGGCGGCAAGGGTCGTGGAATGAGGCGCAAGGGGAGCCAGAGTGGGGGAATTGTGGCCGGTTGAAGTTGTGTAGGTCTTGTTTGATGTCTTGATTTCACCTTTTTCATCAATAAAGGTGTAGAAAACCTGGCACCCCGGTACAAGTGGTGAGACTTTTCCTTTGACATTTATTCCCAGTATGGGGTTTTCCCATCTCATGAAAGATCGGTTCTCGACCGTAAGATCACCAGGGCTCTTCGTAATCGTTTGCCTGCCGGATACAGGATCCAAGTTTTTGGACGTATTCGGCCAATCTGTTCCTTTCGCTCTTCTATCGTACTGAATGTGGCATCCAAAGCACTGCGGCGCCCACACAGAGTGACAAGCATAGCATTCCATTTTTTGCATGTGCCGGGTGACGACCGACATGGCGACTTTTCCCTGTTTTGTCTTGAATCTGTGCGCTGATTTTATGCTCTTGAGAAGAGGGATTTCGCGTTTTTTTCCGGCATAGCGGCTCAAGACATACGCTTTGTTTTCTTCTCTGCGCCAGTTCGGTTTGATATTCCCCCTCGAAGTCAGCAGGTAGCTCTTGTCACCTGCAACTTTGTAGATTCCTCTTTCTCCTCCCAACTGCACAGGGGTTCCGTATCCGACCGGAAGTTCCCATGGATATTTATCCGGCGTCCCGTGGCAATCGTGGCAGCTCACTTCCACCTGATAATAAGTCGCGGGGTAAATATTGCCATCTCCGTGGACATCTATGGACGTGTGACAATCCGCACAGTCCATCCCCCTCTCGAAATGTACATCTTCCCTCACGTGCAAGTACTCCTTGGTGTAAAGAGGCTCCTGGGCCTTACCGTGCTCATCGAAGGGAGGGGCTTTGCCGTCTCTCTCGTAGTCGTATTCGAACATTCCCACAAAGCTTGTGCCGATTCTCTTCCCTCTGGTATGGCAGTGGGTGCACTGAGCGGCCGGAATGGCGTTGGTAATTTGGTGTCTCAGTGGATGAGGGCGGGACTTATTGCCGCTTATCGTTCGATCACCACCTTCATATTTCCCATCATTACCATAGAGCATGTGACACGAAGCACAGCCGGCTGCTCTCAAGTCCCCCCGCTTCTCTCTTCCTTCACCCCAGACGTGGCACCGGGCGCATTGTTTTCTGTGGATGTCTGAAAAGCCTGCTTTCTCGGCATCCCCGAATATTTCCGTCCCGCTTTCGAAATCAGGAATCTCTTTCACGCTTTCCAGCCGCTTCAGAAACCCTGATTTGATTGCCTTTGCCACCCATTCCTTGTACTTGTCGGTACCCACTGTTGGAACCGGTCCATCCGGGTCATCCATGTCAAAATTAGCATAAGGGAACGTCCCTTTGAGTATGACCCCGTTGGAGGATAAAATTTTGTTCGCCTTTCCTGTCTCAAGGGACATTAGGGATCTTGCCATTCTGTATGTATAGTCCCGACGACTGTATTTTGAAATCTCGGAGGGATAAACAGGGTCCATCAGTTCTCCGCCAACAGGGTCTTTTAGAGGCTTTCCCATCAGTGTTGTGATACTGTCTTTGGTATCGTGACACTTTGCGCACCCTTTGCCCTTATGAAGCACCCACATGCTCGACGGGTTGGGAAACATTCCCTTGTGTGCGTCGTCTTTGATCTTTGCTCCAGGATTCCCCTCGTGGCATACGGCACACTCGAACCCCTCGCTTTTCCCATAAAGTTCCTGGGCAGATTTTATCAAAAACGGTTGCATCCGGTCACTGATAGTCTCGATCCCTTCGTGACAGAAGAGACATCCTTTGCCTTCTCCTGAATCCTGTGCCAGGGCCTTGCTGAGAAAAGAGGTCTCATGCGTTTTTGAGGAGAGGTTCCAAATTCCAATTATGAGTCCAATTATTATTATAAAAGTGATAAACAAGAATCGCCTCATCTTGTTTCGTCCTCTTTCCGGAGAGCCACAGTCCCCAGGATGGGACCGATTTCTTCGCTCATCTCATTTTCTCGGCCCAGCTCAAATCACCTGCTAATACCCTGAATCCCTGCGTGCGGAAAACACAGGGGGATGGAACCATTTTTCCTGAAACCGGTTCTATTTATAGGAGGAGTGGGTAAAGGCAATGTTTGGAATGCGGTTCATTTCAACCAGGTTGTTTCTGCTGATGTGTCTCTTGCTTTTCTCCGGTTGTACCCTCGGCCCCGGAGCCTGCCAGGGAGAGAAGTCGCCAGGCCTGAACCGCCTGAAGGATTCCAAAAGTCCATACTTGCAGCAACACGCCGACAACCCGGTGGACTGGTATCCATGGGGTCAGGAGGCACTTGATAGGGCAAGAAAAGAAGATAAACCGATTTTCCTGTCTATCGGCTACTCCACCTGCCACTGGTGCCACGTTATGGAAAGAGAATCGTTTATGGACCCTGATGTGGCCGACCTCTTGAACCGTCATTTCGTCGCGATCAAAGTGGATCGGGAGGAACGTCCGGACATTGATCGCACTTACATGCAGTATTTGTTAGCCGTGTGCCTTGCGAAGTCATCGTTTGCTAACCAGTGAAAGTCTGGTCACGGTAATTGCCAGAGAGCCGTGTAGCAGACTCCCAGTGCCTCGGG
>JACPDT010000236.1 GCA_016183865.1 Armatimonadota bacterium
TTCCAAACCCTTTTGAGCAAAGAATTCCTGCTCTCCTGACGTGAATATGAACTCCTTTCCACAATCTCGGCACACCAGGGTTCTGTCACTAAATGCCATTACCTGAAACCACCCCTTCTTACATATTGAACCGCGTACCTGTTTGCCGAGAATCCCGTCAGGAGAACAGAATGGGTTACTACCAATCCTTGCTCAAGCCCAATCCAAGCTTGTCATTCCTGGTCAAGTCAACCACCTCTGTCAAACCGAGGTTCCGACGCTCAGGACACGAAGGTTCACGTCATTATACCATCAATTTTGAAAAAAAGCAAGTGTGGCGGGATCCCAGGCACATGACCAGACCAGCCTTCTGGTTGTATGGGCCGGGCGTTGCCACAGACGAATCTTGATCCTCCCTCCCTCAATGAAAACGTCTCCTTCACCAGGACGAAGGGGAACCGGACAGAGCCGGCTCAAATCCAGCCAGAACCGGTCTCCCTCAGAAGTGATGAAAGGAAATCTCAATTGTTTCTTCAGCAGGTCCCTGAGAATCTTCTTGATGAAGCCGCCGGAGGGGATGAAAGCCAGAAGAAGAATCTCCTCTACCCAGAAGGCCATGCGGAGGTCCCGCAAGTCCAGGCCAAGGCGTACCGCAAACGGGACAAAGCCCTTGTAGCGACCAGAAAGCTCGATCCAGCCGTTGTCAAACTTCAGCATCAGATGGGTTATCCCCGCTGCGGCAAGGTCTACCGTTCGGGACAAGACCCGGGTCGCCCAGGTATCCGACACTGATAGGTGGAGCTTGTGGATTACGGCCTGGCCCTGCCGGAGAGCTTCCGTGGAAAGCTTGCCTTCCAGGATGGGCAGGAGTTTCCGGGCGGAGATGTCCAGTTCCCTGATCTCCAGTCCGTCCGCCACCATGCCGGAAAGAAGAAGCCGTCCTCCGGAAAGAGTAAGGGAGGAGTCGCGCAAGTCCCAAAGGCAGTCGCCGATGACCAGCTCCGCCCGAGTGGCTGAAAAGCTTTCAAATAGATTGCCCGGAAGATTCATGCCGCCGAATCGGTGGCTTTGGTGGGGCTGGAGGCTTCCGCTTTTCCTTCAGGGGCCCTGGTCTCGGAGGTGGATTCCTTCTTCTCCCTTGTCTCGGAGTCCTTGGCAGGAATGGGCTTGCCGACGGAAGGCTTGTTGTCCGTCGCGTAAAACCCTGCGCCCTTGAAAATGACCCCAACGGTCGAAATTATTCGTCTCAGTGTACCACCACAATCTCCACAACGAGTCAAGGGAGCGTCCTTGACCTTCTGGCGGGCCTCCGTGATGTTTCCACAACGGCTACATTTGTACTGATACACCGGCATGTCAAACTTCACCTCTTACAAAATGTTGCATTAATCCCTCTCAATAGGAAGGGTGACCACCAGGTCAATGGCGTGCTTGTTGACCGACAGAAACTCGGCACTGTACAACAGGCTGTCCCCGCTCAGGGTGTAGACCTTGGCATTGGTTATCGGGATGAACTCGCGTACCCGAACATTGAGCTCGTCGGAGATCCGGGCGCTCATCAATACGTACATTTCTCCTTCAATTTTGTGGTTCCTTGTGTAGACGATTACGTTCTTCCGCTCTTTGGGAATCCTCAGCGACAATGGGGTACCCTCCCTTTTCTCATTCCAGCGTTATCTCCCCGCTTTTCCCTCCCGATTTCCTGATCAGCCTGATATCAGACAGAACCATTCTCTTGTCAACGGATTTACACATATCATAAATGGTCAGTGCAGCGACGGAGACGCCCGTCAGGGCCTCCATCTCAACGCCTGTCTTGCCGACGCTCTTGACGGTGGCCTCGATCTCAATTCCCTCTTCCACGAAACTGAGCTGGACCTGGGCGTGGGTGATGGAGAGAGGATGACAGAGGGGAATGAGCATTGGAGTATGCTTGATGCCCGAAAGACCCGCGATCCTGGCGACCTGCAGCACATCCCCTTTGGGAGAACCCTCTTTACGAATCAACTCCAGGGTCGCCGGGTCCATTTTGACAAGGCCCCGAGCGACAGAAACCCTCTCGGTGTCCCTCTTGGCGGTGACATCCACCATGCGAGCCCGACCTTGCTCATCGGTATGACTGAAAACTACGCTTCCTTCAACCATCATTTCTGTGCCGGCGCCTCATTCTTGAGGTTCTCCATCAGCAGCTCATTGACGAGCTTGGGACTCGCCTTCCCTGAAGTCTTCTGCATGACCTGTCCTATCAAGAACTTGAATGCCTTCTCCTTGCCCTGAAGATATTCCTCCACAAGGGTCTCGTGCTCGCTCATGACCTCGCGGATGACCTTCTCCAATGCCTCGGTATCGGTAATCTGCTCCAGACCCTTTTCCTTCACAAGGACCGGCGCCGATTTTCCGGTTCTCAACATCTCTTCAAGGACCGTCTTGGCGAGCTTTCCGCTGAGAACTCCCGAATCCACCAGGGCCAGCATTTCGGACAGCAGGCGAGGGGGAATCTTGAGGTCTTTCATGGCTATGTTGTTTGCATTCAGGTATTTGGATACATCACCCATCAACCAGTTGGAGACGGTTTTCGGATTCGGGTAAAGGGCGACTGTCTCCTCAAAAAACAAGGCCATCTCTTTGTTGCAGGTAAGGACACGGGCATCATATTCCGGAATGCCGTAGACCCTGGAAAAACGTTCCCGTTTCGCACCCGGGAGCTCGGGCAGGGTGGAAGCAATCTCCTGTACCCACTCCCGGCTGACCTCCAGGGGAACCAGATCAGGATCGGGAAAATAGCGATAGTCGTGAGCCTCCTCCTTCGAACGCATGGGAATCGTGACCTGCTGCGCTTCATCCCAACCGCGAGTCTCCTGCACAACCCTTTCCCCGCGCTCCACAAGCTCAATCTGACGCTCGATCTCATGTTGAAGGGCTCGCTGCACCGATTTGAAGGAATTCATGTTCTTGACTTCCGTCCTGGTTCCCAGGGTCTCCGATCCCGACCGTCGTACCGAAACATTGGCATCACACCTCAGAGACCCTTCCTCCATCTTGCAGTCGCTGACCTCGAGATACCCCACGATATCCCTGAGATCCCGGAGAAACTCGTGAGCCTCCTGGGGACTCCCGATATCAGGCTCGGTGACAATCTCCATCAAGGGCACTCCCGCCCGATTGTAGTCCAGGAGCGTGAAGTCCGACCGGTCAATGGGGCCTGTGTGAATCGTCTTCCCCGTATCCTCTTCCAGGTGGATCCTGTGAATTCGGATCTTCTTTCCCTCCCCCGATTCTCCGATCACGAGGCGGCCGTTTCGGGCCAGGGGCAGGTCATATTGGGAAATCTGATAGTTCTTTGGCATATCGGGATAAAAGTAATTCTTTCGATCAAATTTGCAGGTTTCCGGAATCGTGCACTCCAGCGCAAGGGCTGTAGCCAGGAGCATCTCCACCGCTCTCCTGTTGGCGACAGGGAGGACCCCGGGCATGCCGAGACAGACGGGACAAACCTGGGTATTGGGCTGAGAACCGAAAGAGGTGGGACAGGAGCAGAACATCTTGGTGCGCGTGAGAAGCTCAACATGGATCTCGAGACCGATCACCGCTTCCCAGGCCACGCCCATACTCCTCTCTCTCCTGTGCTGTTCCTGATCACTCTTGATTCTGCCTCAAATCCCGCGATTCCTTCAGTGGAGCGTGGCCCTTTGTTCATCTCCCCGGAGGGACGCGCTCTGTCGGGTCCGTTCCGGCAACAGATGTGGCTTGTTCATGTCGCCCAAAGCCCTGATCCTGCACAGACTGCCACCCAACGCCTCCACCAGGCGATCATCGGCGGTCAGCAGCGGTATCCCCTTCATCTCAGCAAGAGCGGCGTAACAAGCATCATACGCAGTTATGCGGTGCGCGCAGGCTATCTCCAGGGCACGTTCCATCAACTCCGCCGTCGGCGTGACGAACAGCTTCAATCCCTTCAGATCGGCAAGGTTCTCGCCGGCCAGGTCCTCGGGGTAGTTGCTTCTGTTCTGCTTGCATAATGCAAGCACATTCGGCGGATCTGAATCCACCGCCTACTTTCCGGGGGTTCTTATCCCTCCCCCTTGAGGGGTTCGAATCCCTCTCTCTACGCCAAGCTTTCTTGGCGGCAGAATCGAAGGGTGAAGGCAAGTGAAGTTGCGGTCACTCACGCGGATTCGAACGGGCAGTGAGCGCCGACCGAAGAGGGAGGAAGAGCGCCCAGGGATGGGCGCGGAAGCGAACTGCCGCGCCTGGAGGCGACGAGTAGGATGGCGAGGAGCCGGAA
>JACPDT010000232.1 GCA_016183865.1 Armatimonadota bacterium
GCAGGCGGCAGGACCCCGTAGCGCGTCATTCTGCGGTGAATTCGTGCAGTTTGCAACGCGCAGCGCTATAACTTCTTCGCGTCAGCTTGAGTGAATTCCTCCATTTTGCCGTATATGGCAGGCTACTGCCGCGTTCCACAGGGAAAGTATCCCCTCCAGAACGCCTCCGGCAACGGCTCTCGACTTGTCTGAGATCAGATGTATGTCCACATCGGTTCTTGGATCAATGTCCCCCACTTTGAGTCCCCTCTCCACTTGAAGGCCGCTCCGCAGGAACCCACGGAGAAGCCCTGAAATGGGGGCGCGAATGGGGATGCCGCACACCTCGGCCAACACCTGACCTTCCTTGACGCGGTCGCCGATGACGGCGCATTTCTCGATCACTCCATCGCATGGCGCCCGAAGGACGCGAAGAACATCCTGTCCGCCGATTTCGCCCGGTTTTCCCGTGTTCGGGAGCGTGCGGCCCTGCCGGATGACCCGTCCCAGTGTGTGACCACGCATCGTTTCGATGACTGCATGGGCGTGAACCCCTGCCTCGAAGCCGGGGCCGAGTCCGATCACGATGGGGGCGTCCGAAATTCGAGCATCGCTTTCGCATTTCCGCATACGGGCATCTATGAGAATATCGCAGCATGCCCGGCGGATCCATACGCCCTGAGGGTCCACTACCACTCCAACCATACCGGCGGGCTTCTCATCAGGCGTATGGACTCTGACGGCCTTGACCCCCTCCACTTCACAGGCCCATGAGAAGATCGCTTCAGAGAAACAAACGGTCCGCCGTATTGCCAGAGGCTGCCCGGTTTCGAGAACGAAAAGGTTTCTGAAACCGGATTCGTGCAATCTGTGGACTGTGCCGCTTCCCAAGTCCCCTCCGCCCCGAATGAGCACAAGGGAATCGAAGATATAGTGGGAAACTGCCTCTTTCACTGCGACTTCCTCCTTTTGAGTGACCCCCGACACAAAGCTCACTGGAATTCAGTGCCTCCTCCAAAGCTCCATTAGCGATCTGGCTGTGCGGCTGTTCTTGATTTGTAAAATCTCCGCCATGATGCTTAGAGCGATCTCAAAGGGTGTGACGGCGCCGAGATCCAGGCCGACAGGTGCGTGGACTTCGTCCAGAAGGTCCCTGGGAATGCCCTTTTCAACAAGGTTGCGGAAAATGTGGGAGATCTTGACCCGGCTTCCCACAAGTCCCACGTATGCGGGGGACTGGGTCGCGCACTTTTCGAGACAGCACTCGTCGTACTGGTGCCCCCGCGTTACGATGACACAATACGCGGAACGGGGAAGGGAGATTTCCAAAGTCTCAAAATCACGGACAATCAGCTCATGAGCCAGGGGAAAGAGGTCCCTGTTTGCAAATGTCTCTCTGTCATCCACCACAACCACTCGAAAGCCGACTCCTTTTCCCAGCTCGTAGAGAGCCTGCCCTATATGGCCTCCTCCAAAAATGTACAGGGTTTCCGGAGGGTAAAGGGCCTCCGCAAAGATTGAAACATCTCCACTGGGAAGAGACAACTCCATCTTTCCTGCCCTTTTCGATTGCCCCACATCCCGGACGAGGTCAGAGAAGACTTCCCCCCAAAAGGGGGAGGAGGCAGAGGAAGACTCTTCTCCTCCCCCTTGACGGGGGAGGCCGGGTGGGGGTGGGTAAAGCACTTGCCCGAAGGCATCATAAAGAAACTTGCTCCCCACCGGAAACAAAGGATTCTCGCCTGAAACCACCGTAACCGAAACAGAGGGCAACCCTTCCCGGAGCCTTGATGCAAGAATCTCATACATGAGACAGATCGGCCTCCACATCCATATCCACCAGGATTCCCTCGCATTTCACGGGGACTCCGAGTGCGTCCCTGCGGTGCTTTGCGAGCAGGGCCTTGGCCCCCACATCGCCGGAGAGGGTCCGCAGGGCCGGATAGAATCGGGATGAGAACAGGACAGGGTGCCCCTTTCTCCTCCTGTACGTGGGATATAAGATCCCTTTGCCCGTTTCTCTCCATCTCGAAATGAGCCGATCAGGGATCTCAGGGCCGATGAGGGGCTGGTCACCGAGGGCCACAAGAAGTGCCTCCGATTCTCTTGCTATGTGATTCAATCCACAGCGTATGGAAGAACTCAAACCCGTCTCATAGTGCCGGTTAATGGCGACTTTCATGCGACCGAATCCCCCGGGGAGGATGTTCAGAATCTTGTGGTAGTCGTGGCCGAGGACCAGAACAATCTCATCAACAGAAGAAGCGGCAAGATTCGTCAGGGCGCACAGGACCAGGGGCTGATTCTGAAACAATAGAAGCTGCTTGAGGCTGCCCATTCTCCGGGACTTCCCGGCCGCCAGAAGGATGGAAGAAACCATACCTGAACCCACCACCTAGGTTCCGCCGCAGAGACGCGGAGTCACAGAGACGTTTTCCCCCAGACCCTGTAATTTCGAGTTGGCTTTCGAACCTCTGCTCAAATAATTCAACCCTGTCTTCCTGGACGCCTTTTCCAGCATTTCACCGGAAATCCGATTTGCGTGAGCCACAAGATCCTTCTCATTCACGGAAAGGAGCTTGCCGTCCTCCACCACAATCCGACCGTTTACGATGCTTGTATCTACGATATGGCTGTCGCCGCAGAAAAGCAAGGCGGCAACCGGATCGTGAAGCCCACCGGCGTATCCGATTTTCTGCATCCCGATCATGATCAGATCGGCGGCTTTTCCCACTTCCAATGACCCGATTTCAGGATACCCCAGGATCCTTGCACCGCCCCGGGTGGCCATTTTGACGACTTCCCCTGCAGGCATGGAATCCACAGAGGCCCGAATTCGATGGACCAGCATTGCCATGCGAAGCTCACTCAACATATCGGAGGAGTCGTTGCTTGCGCTTCCATCAACCCCGATTCCCACAGGCACTCCAGAAGCAAGCATGGCGGGAACCGGGGCGATCCCGGATCCCAGACGGAGATTGGATGAGGGGCAGTGGGCGGCGCCCGTTCCCGTTTGGGCCATGATCCGGATCTCCTCGTCGTTCAGGTAAATGGCATGGGCGAACCAGACATCCTCTCCCAGCCAACCCATATCCTTCATGAATGCAAGGGGGCGCTTGCCGTAAGTCTGTAAACAGTATCGCTCCTCATCCAGGGTCTCCGCGAGATGAGTGTGGCAACGGAGCCCATGGCGACGGGCAAGAGCAATGGTCTCTTTGAGCAGCTTCTCCGATACGGAGAAAGGGGAGCAAGGCGCCAGGGCTATGCGGAGCATGGAAAAGGGGCCGGGGTCGTGATAGGTTTCCACAAGGCGTCGAGAGTCGTCCAGAATCTCTTCTTCCGTTTGAACCACATCATCAGGAGGGAGACCCCCATTTGACTGTCCCCTGGACATGCTGCCCCGGGTCGGATGGAACCGAATCCCAAGAAGCCTGGCCGCTTTGATCTGCTCATCCAGAAGGGCGCTGCCCGCTCCCCTGGGAAAAACATAAAAATGATCGGTTGTAGTCGTGCATCCTGTCAGGAGAAGCTCACCCAGACCCACGAGTGAGCTGACATAGACCGCTTCAGGAGTCAGCTCCCTCCATATCTCGTAAAGATGTATGAGCCAGTCGAAGAGGGGGGCATCCTGAACAAGGGGAATCGCCCGCTGCAAAGTCTGAAACATGTGGTGGTGAAGATTCACAAAACCCGGCATCACCAGTTTTCCCTCACCCGAAAGCTCTTGGGCGTGATCGGCCTTAAGATTTTTCCCGATGGCGGAGATCCTGGGGCCTTCCACCAGGATATCCGTATTCGGGAGGAGCCTGTTGGAGTCGTCCCCGGTAAAAACGTAATCGGCATTGCGAATCAAGAGTGGCGTAATGATCCCTCCCTCACCGCTTCCTTGAGAGCCTCCACATGGGGCTCAAGGGAGACGGCCTGCGAGGTGCAGGCGCGAGCGGCGCCGTCAATGTCCTTGAGGCCCGCGCCTGTTACAAGAGCCACAACAGAGGAAGCTGAGTCGAGGGTTCCGGCCCTGTGGGACTTCAAAATTCCGGCGAAAGCGGTTGCACCGGCAGGCTCACTGAAAATGCCGGATTCCCTTGCAAGAATCCCCATGGCCTGTGCTATCTCCTTGTCGGAAACGGTGATCATCTCTCCTCCGGTCTCTTTCACGGCCCTCACCGCCTGGCGCCAGGCCCTGGGAATTCCGACGGAAATGCTGTCCGCAAAAGTGGAGCAATCTGTCTTCTCCGGGAGGACGCCTGTCTCCCATGCCCGGGTAACCGCGGAAGACCCCTCTGCCTGAACGCCCACAAGGGCAGGCATCCTGTCGGTCCTTCCCATTCTTCGCAAGTCCTCAAACCCTTTCCAGACCCCCCCGATAATGCATCCGTCGCCGACAGGCACATAAATGCGATCAGGAACCTTTTCTCCCAACTGTTCCCAGATCTCAAGGGAGACGGTCTTTTTCCCTTCAAGAAGATAGGGATTGTAGGAAGTGTTGCGATTGTACCATCCGAACAATCGGGTGGCCTCCATGGAGAGATCGAAGGCATCGTCATATGTGCCTTTGACCGTAAAGACCCGGGCGCCGAACATGAGCAATTGGACCACCTTCGCCCTTGGCGCGGTCTCCGGGACGAAAATGATGGTCTCGATGCCCTGGGATGCGCAGATCCCTGCCAGGGAAGAAGCGGCATTGCCTGTGGATGCGCATGTGATCGGCTCCTTCCCAAGGGCCATGGCGACGGCAACGCCGACGGCGCTCGCTCGATCCTTGAAGGAAGCGGTTGGGTTGACCGTGTCGTCCTTGAGGAAAAGGGCGGAAAGTCCGAGGGTGGCCCGCAGTCTTTGCGGGGCATAGAGAGGGGTCCAGCCCACTCTCAAGGGTGGGACCTCCCGCTCGGCCTCCACCGGGAGTATATCCTTGTACCTCCACAGGGAGAAAACATCCTTCCCGGGAAAAACCTTTCCTGAAAGGGCACTGTAATCATACAGCACATCCAGAACCCCGTCAGGACCGCAAGAAGGGCAGGTATACAACACCTGAGAAGGGGCATGCTCCCTTCCGCACAGGATGCAGGAAAGGCTTGTCACATGGCTCATAGGGGGAAATTCGACGGGGCAGGAGCCCTTCCTTTCGAAGATGCCGTCCGCCGATGACGGCGCCGGTGCATTCGTGGTCTCGGGGTCCTGCCGCCTGCGGGAGCGCGCGCAATCCCTTTCGAAATGTTCACCTCCCGTTTATGGACACAAGCGGCGCTGGGCCCTTATAATAGGGTAAAATCGAAGAAACGAGGGGGCTCCATACCTATGGACATGATTCCATCACTCAGAAGAAGTCAGGATCTTTCACCCTTTCAGAGACCGGACCCCCTCACTCCCGAGCAACATGCCGAAAAAGAAGCCATTCGGAAGACTCTGGACTCCCTGAAAAAGCAGGGGCACACCCTGGAGCCCTCGGATGCCCGAAAACTGGCACGGAATCTTCCTCTGGGACATTCTGCCACCATTTTCTTCAAGGAGGATGAGAAAACACACTATCAGGTTCAATCGGGGAAAGACCTGGAGAACCTTTCACTCCTTCTGTCCGGAAGCACAGGTGGTCTCTCCCAGGAGACGCAAAAGGCCCTGGGAAACCTGAAAACGGGGGAAGACCTTGGAAAGGAATACTTCGTTGACACCCCTTCAGGGAGAGTGAGAACAAGTTCTGCGGGCGCGGTCCTGGCACTCGGAAGCGGAACCAGGGTCCTGACTCAGGACCGCTACGGAAAAACCAGGGACCTTCGGAGCCTGAAGGATACCGATCTCGCTGCCCAGGATTCCTCCTCCACTCCTGAGAAGGAGGAAGCGGCCCGACTGCTCCAGAGCGCAAAAAAGGCGGGATATGAGGTCATTCCCTTCCAGCCGATCTCGGAAGACATGGATATCGGAGATTCTGGAACCATCGTCAAAGAAACCCTGAAAAGCCTTCTCTTCCCGGACCCGAAGAGTGATGAGATCAAACAAAAAGAGATCGCCGTGAAGGATCTCGCCGAAGGGGGAAGGATCACAGTTCTTCCCAAGGGAAAAGACGACCCCCAGGAAGGGTATGACCTTGATTCCAAACAGCTTTCGGAGTTTTCCCGCATGGTGTCGCAGGATCCCTCAGAGGCCCAGAAGACCTTTGCTCAGGATTTCGAGAGCCTTCGGGCCCGCAATTCTCTGATTTTCCGAAGGGATCCGGTGGGCATGGTGCGGGGCGCGCTGCAAACCGCCTCTCCGAAGCAGGTCTATCTGGACCTGGTTTCCGGCAAGGGTGAGCTGGTCGTCCTCAATGGAGATGGATCGCTCCTTGCTTTCACCGATCGAGCGTCATTCCACCGCTATGCCTCAACAGGGGAGATCCCGCAGAGTCAGGGGAACCCGGCGGACCCGACGGCCCGAAAGGAGAACCTCCTGGCCGTCTATTTTGCCTCACCCTTTGATCCCACTCCAGGCAAGAACGGCATCTATGACGATCTTCCCCTTCAAGCGGAGAAAGTGGGCTCAAATTCCCATACCGACCTCCTTATCGAGAGAAGCGACCTTCCATCAAAGAAGAATCTGCTCCTTGAATATGTTCAACCAGGGAAGACGGAGACCGTGGAGCGCCTGGATCCCAAGATTGCCATGTCTGACCCCAAGACACTGGAGGACTTCGTGTACAATGCCCTCAAGCGCCACGGAGAGGACAAGCGCCTCCGTCTGATGGTGGCGGGACACGGCGGAGCGGAGAAGGGACTCATACCGGATGGAGACGACAACAACGCGTCGGCCCATAATGCCATGGGGGTGGATGACTTCGCTCTGGCGATCCACAAGGGCCTTACCCGATACAATCAGGAAACAGGGAAGGACCGAAGAATTGACAACCTTATCGTGGGATCCTGTCTCATGGGAAACACCTCATTCATCCACGCCCTTGCCCGCTATGGAGATGTGCGGGTCCTGAACGCATCCCCTGAAGTTCTGATGGGAACCGGGGACGAGCAGTTGTTCCGGTACCTCGCGAAGCCTGAGGGCGCCTCTGCTGATGCAGAGAAATTCGGAAAAGATCTCGTAGACATCATCAGCACAACACCTGCTTTCCCAGGTGGCCGAAAGAACATGCGGAATGCGGAAACTTACGGCGCTTACGATCTCGACCCGGAAAAGAACAAAAAGGTCGAAAAGGCCATGGAGGATTTCTTTGCATCCGTCTCCGCTTCGCCGGAGGATGCTCAGCCCATCAAAGACGACATTTACAGTTGCAAGACCTATGGAATGAACCGCCTTTACAACATTCTTCTGGATGTGGATGAGCGGGATCTCATCGAAGTGGCAAAGAAAATCGAGGGAGATCATCGTATAGAAAGCAAGGAGATACGGGAATCGGCAGGGAGGCTGGCAGCGGCCGTGGGGGAACAGGTAATCTCCCAGAAAATGGAGGAAAGATACAAGACCAGGCTCGGACCCACCATCTACCTTCCTGTGGACCGCTACGACTTCGAGCCCGATATGATCCAAACCGACCTCCTGAAAGGGACAGGCTATGAGAAGTTCCTGGATGGGGTCTTCAAGGCCCCCCTTTACAGGGGTGTTGTGGATACGGTTCTGGACAAGATAGATGAGATCATGAATGTCTTGAAGACTCAGCACAAAGAAGAAAAAGCGGAAAGGGCGAAGGAAGAAGGCGAACTCGAAGAATCCGGTGAGAGGCGCAGAGGCGAGAAGTCCCCTACCCTCATGGATCTCCTGGGAGGGCTGGACAAGTCTCAGGTCACGATCCATCCTGCCCAGGAATACCCATTCTGGAAAAAGGCCATCGCCACCCCGATCAAGGCAGCGACAACTCTCGTTCTTGGCGGAGTCGGGGCAGCCCTGGGCGCGGCGCTCCTGGCCCCGGCGGGCGCGATTCTGGGTCTTCGGGCAGGTATCACCGGGAGGTCTGTAGTCCATACACCGCCACAAAATGAGAAGAAGGCACCCGAGGAAACGATTATTCGGCGGCGCCGCGGAGAAGATCGTGACAGGTCGCCGCGGGGCGAGACGCCGGCAGGCATCCCTGACTCTCTGAGCCAAATCCTGGCCGCCCTCGATATTGACTGGAAGGGTGTCGCGAAATTGGGCGTTCAGGCAGCCCTCTTGCCGATGGAGGCGGTCCCGCAGAAAGCGCATAAGACAATCGCCTACCATATTGGCAACTTGCCCGGGAAAGTCCTGGGCGGGATAACGGGTCTCGTCACCGGCGCCGTGGGTGGCGCCCTTGAAGGCATCATCGGGGGCGGCATCGCGGGTGCCGGAGCAGGATATATGCTGGGAAGCATGGCACTGGATCGCGTGGGCATCGCGCCCTCTGGCCCGCCCGTCCTTGAGGAGGAGCCCGCTGTGGAAGCCCTGGTAAAAAAAGAAGCAGCCTAGACTAGTTGCCCCTGATAAAAGGGCTCTCTGAACCGCGAAAAATCTTGATTTGGGAAGTGTTTTTCGGCAGGAATATGGACACGGACCTCGGATCCCTACATATGCAGCCGTTTTTCACGATCTAAACCTTCTGGCCGC
>JACPDT010000230.1 GCA_016183865.1 Armatimonadota bacterium
ACCATTAACGGGCCTGCTGCCGTCATCTGGGCCATGTACATAGGAGCAGCCGAGAAACAGGGAGTCCATCCCGGTCGATTGAGAGGCACCTGTCAAAACGATATTCTGAAAGAATACATTGCCCAGAAGGAGTTCATCTTTCCACCTGAACCCTCCATGCGCCTCGTGGTGGACACCATAGAGCATGGTACACACCATCTTCCTCAATGGAACACGGTTTCCATTTCCGGCTACCACATACGGGAAGCCGGCGCAACAGCCCTGCAGGAGCTGGCTTTTACTCTGGCAGATGGAATGGCCTATGTGGATGCATGTCTTGCCCGAGGTATGAAGCTGGATTCTTTCGCGCCCCGCCTCTCCTTTTTCTTTGACTGTCACAATGATTTCTTTGAGGAGATCGCCAAGTTCCGGGCCGCCCGCAGGATTTGGGCCCGGAAAATGCGGGAAAAGTATGGGGCGAAAGATCCCCGCTCGTGGCTCCTCAGATTCCACACCCAGACGGCCGGGGTGAGCCTCACGGCTCAGCAGCCGGAGAACAACATCGTGCGGACGGCTTACCAGGCTCTGGCAGGGGTCCTTGGTGGAACTCAGTCCCTTCACACCAATTCCATGGATGAGACCCTGGCATTGCCCACGGAGAAAGCGGTCCAGATCGCCTTGCGAACACAGCAGGTTCTCCTTTACGAAACAGGTGTCGCCGATACGGTTGATCCCCTTGCCGGTTCCTACTATGTGGAGCACTTGACCGATCGAATGGAAGCAGAATGTGAAGAGTATTTTAAGAAAATCGAAGCCCAGGGTGGCGTGATTCGGGCCATCGAGAACGGGTTTTTTCAGAGGGAGATCGCCCGTTCCGCCTACCAGTATCAAAAGGCAATGGAAGAAAAAGAAGTGATTATCGTCGGAGTGAATGAGCACGTCCTTGAGGAAGAAGTTCCCGTCGAGACCTTGAAGATCAATCAGGAAGACGAAGAGGAGCAGGTTCGGAACGTCCTGGCTGTGAGACAGGCCCGGGACCCCGCATCCCTTCAATCCGCCCTGGATCGTGTAAGAGAGGCCGCCAGGGGAAATCAGAATCTGATGCCCCATCTCATTCAGGCTGTAAAATGTTACGCGACCTTGGGTGAGCTCGTGGGTGCTTTGAAAGATGTTTTCGGTGTTTATCGGGAGCCGGCGATTTTTTAGAAGAGAGGTATTGTTATGCACTCTTGTACCGCAAAGTTCGCAATCTGCATTGCCCTTCTTGCGCTGCTGGGTTATGGCGGCCCTGTCTGCGCCTCCAAGGCGCCACAATTGGTTTTCGCCTCATCCATCAAGGAGGTTCGAATCTCTCCCGCGAAATTCAAGGACCGGGTAGTCCGTGTGGGGGGCACGCTCCTTTACTGGAAAAAAAATCTGGCCGTCCTTGCCGATGACGGCGACTGCATCCTTGTTTCCGGGAACAACGAGTCATTGCGGGAGCTGAATGGGAAGTATGTCAAGCTCGAAGTCATTCCATCGTATGCAAAGGGTGGGGTCAAATTGAATCTGACTTACAAGGCCCAGGGGACCGATGTCGCCGCAAAAGGTCCCTGGACGGGGAGAGTAAGGATGGTAGGGAACGAGCCTCATCCCGAGCTTCTCCTGGAGACCGATGACCGGTACAGTTATCTCCTTACGGGCAAACTGGCCTCAGAGCTCGCCAAAAGGCAGGGCGCCCGCATAACGGCATACGGAACCCTGACCAAAGGCGGGGTGTATGCCGATAAAGGGATTGAAGTCACTCGATATGAGGTCTTGAAGTAGCTGCTTCCTTTTGATATAATAGGAGTACGTTCATACCTTTCAAAGAAGAGCCGGAGGGGATCTTGCCGCTGAAAGCGCTCGCTTACATACTCGCAACTTTTCTTCTCATATGCCTTCTCCCGATTATTGGCGCCAGTTGCGCCGGAACCGGCGGCGGCGGGCAGCCTGCCGACAGCGCCGCCCAGCAGCAGCAAGGCGGCCAGGGCGGAGGCGGGGGAGGGGTAAGCCCTGCTCCCAATGTGGGCAGTCCCCAGAGTATTGCACTGAAATCGGACAAGACTCAGGTCAATGTCAGGGACGTTGGCGGCGATTCCGTGGCTTCCATCACGGCAACCGTCGTAGACGGCCTCGGAAGAGCCGTTCCGGGCTCGAACGTCATTTTCACCATTTCCGGCGCAGCCTCCGGAGGAGGCGCCACAATTGAAAGCCCCAAGGTCACAGACAGTAATGGGGATGCCTCTACAAAGTTCACGGCAGGCACGGTATCCGGCACTCTGATCATCACGGCCCAGGTATCGGGAACCAGTGTCCAGGCCGCTTATTCCCAGCTCACTGTAAATGCCGGGCCGCCCAATGTGATTTCCATGAGCCGCAGCCCCGCGAATATTGATGGCCTGGGAATAGATGCCGTTGAATCAACCGTTTCGGTTATCATTCCCGACAAGTACGGAAATCCCGTTAAAAACGCCACACCTGTCTATTTCTCCACAGACTACTGTATCGTGGAAGCCATGTGTACGACAACGAACGGCGCCTGTTCGGTGAAGTTCCGGAGCTCGGAGGTGCGCCCTCCCGGCGCCAACTCTTTTGCCACCATTACCTCTACTACCAGTGGACAAAGCAGCCAGATTTCAGACACGACGCCGATTCTCCTCTCTGGGGCAGGCGCATCTTTTACTGTGGACAACATGCCTCCAGGGA
>JACPDT010000233.1 GCA_016183865.1 Armatimonadota bacterium
GTTGCCGAGCATTGTTGGCGGGGGGAAGGTCTGCACTCCAGTCGGCTCCAAGGCTTCTCGGGGTTCGAATGACCTGGCTGGTGGGCGCAATTCGGGGAGGTCTTGTGCGATCGCAAAGGTCTCCTGAGCGAAAATAGGGGTAGATCCGCCGAGGAGGAGATCTCATCTCCGATCAGAGAGGGGCGACCTCCGCTGAAAGCGATTTTATCAGGGGCAACTAGACTAGAGTTTCGCCATTTTCGAAATCAAACAGTACTCCTTTTGATTTACCCGCCATGAACAGGTGGACTCTGGAAGTCACCTTGGAGACCGGTATGTGTAGCGCCTGACAAACTCCTGGCCCTGGCCCCGCCATTGCCCAAATGAACCCGATAACCACGGGGAATCCTGTTGCCACTCTATCGGGCAGTTCGACGATGATAAACTTCGTGCTTTCTCTCCTGCGAGAGCCCTCCCTGTCCCCCGCAAGGAGCAAATCCCCCTGAAATTCCGAGAAGGATCCCCTGATTTCCCTGAGAACTCCACCGACGGCAAAATTAATTTTCCTATGACCAATTCTGCAGGTAACTTGACAGGTGGAACTCGAATACCTAGTTGAGGTCACCGGAGGAACAAGTGCTGGAAATTAAGGATATTCTTTCCTATTTCAGAACCCAGATTGAGAGCTTGTATGGTCCGAGACTGAAAAGCGTCGTTCTGTTCGGTTCGTGGGCAAGGAACGAAGCGACTGAGAATTCCGATGTGGACCTCGCGGTGGTGCTCGACGGCAACGTGGCGCCAGGGCAAGAGATAGACGCCATGATTGACATCATCACGGAAACGAATCTGAAGTACGACACCTTGTTGTCTGTTTACCCTGTCTCCGAAAATGACTACAGGAATTTGAACAGCCCCATTCTTAGGAATATCAGAGCAGAAGGGGTCGCTGCGTGAAGGAGATTTCGCTCCTTCTGGAGAGAGCAGCCAAGTACATCAGGAGCTCTGGACTCTTGCTCCGGGACGGAGATTATGAGTCATCCGTATCCCGGTCGTACTATGCTATGTTTTATGCGGCCGAAGCACTTCTTCTCATAAAGAATCTTTCCTTCTCCTCCCACAAGGGAGTAATTTCCGCCTTCGGGGAGCATTTCGTGAAAACCGGTGTTCTTCCAAGAGAAATGGGCAGGGAACTCAATAGAGCGTTTGAGAAGAGGCAACTGGGCGATTATGAATACACTTTTGTCATCTCAGAGCACGAGGCTGCAGAAATATTGAATAACAGCGCCGCTTTCGTAAACATGGTGGAAAAATACTTGGAGGCTGGATGATTGCACCCTGCAGAATCCGGATAGTCTTTATCTGTTTGATCATCTTCGAAGTCCTGGGCGGAGCGGGAGTTGCGTCAAATTTCCGTGGAGCCTCCGACACAGTCCTGCCAAATCAGGAGAGATCTAGACTATAGTTTCGCCATTTTCGAAATGTTTCCCGGAAAGAAAGCGTCCCACGTGCTGGTGGAAAGGGTAGAAGTACGACTGGCATCTGGATCAACTCGGCGAAACCGAGAACCTCAGGGAAGTTCAAGTTGAATCGGCTCTTCGTTAAGTCCCGCGCGGGACGGAAGCGTGAATGACAAATATCGGAAACGAGACGAGATTCTTCCGGATCCGACCGGCCGTGGTAGTTAAAGTTAAATTTTATTCAACTTCCTCCCCCTTGAGGGGGACCTTCCCTCAAGGGAAAAAGGACCTTGGAGATACGCACTCGAAGACTTTTTCATGATCCATCCGGATGAAGAAAAAGCGGCTCTCCGTGAAAAGGCTTCGGTTACGGCCGTTTCCATAGGCATCACCGTGGTCCTCATAGTGACTAAGATCGTGGTGGGGCTTCTCACGGGAAGTCTTGCCATATTGTCCTATGCGGCCGATTCGCTGCTGGATCTGGTGGCCTCGATCATCACTTTTCTCTCCGTCCGATGGTCTCACAAGCCGCCTGACACGGAACATCCTTACGGCCACGGAAGAATCGAGAGCTTCTCAGCCCTTCTGCAAATCATTCTCCTTGTCCTGACCTCGGTGCTCATCGTAAGGGAGGCGCTCTTTCGCATGGGTCATGCGGATGTCGTGGTCCACGCGAATATCGTCGCTTTCGGAACCACGATTCTCTCCATATTGGTTGATGCCTGGCGCTCCAGCATCCTCCAAAGAACGGCGAGGAAATTTCGGAGTCCTGCCCTCGAAGCAAATGCCGTAAATTTCAGAATGGACATGCTTACATCCGCAACGGTGCTGATAGGACTGATCGGGGTAAGACTCAACTTTACAGGGGCCGACAACTACGCAGCCATCGCGGTGGCTGCAATGGTTTTTCTTGCGGCCATGAAGCTGGGCTGGGGGGTGGTGGAGACTCTGATGGATCGCGCTCCAGAGGAAATCGTAAGAGAGGTCAGGGAGATCGCTGCCGCCATACCGGGTGTGCTCAGATGCCAATCGGTCCGTGTTCGAACATCAGGCTCCCGTGTTCTTGTTGATATGGCCATCGCCATCTCACGGACACTCAGTCTGGAGCAGGCGCATCAGATCACCCATGATGCGGAAGAGCGAATCCGGGAGCGGTTTCCCCTTTCAGACATCGTCATCCATCCCGATGCGGTGAAAACGGAGGAAGAGGGGCCCGTGGATCATATCCGCCTGATCGTCCAGCAGATGGGGCTCACTGCCCATGATATCCAACTGGAACAGTTGGACAAGGAATGGCTTGCAGAGCTTCATCTGGAGGTGCCTCCGGCGATTTCCATGGTAGAAGCGCACGAAATGGCAGACGCAATCGAGGCAAGAGTTCTCCGGGAGATTCCCAAGCTCACGGCAGTGGGCATGCACATCGAGCCCATACCGGATGTGATCAAAGCCGTAAACGCCACAGAGGGCTCACAAAGTCTGAAATCGGGAATCGCGGCCCTGGCCGGTCAAATTCCGGGGATCAAGGGCTTGAGGGAGATAGAGATCCGGGCGGATGGACAAAAACTTCATGTGTGGGTGCGATGTCTCGTATCGCCAGAGGTCCCCGTAGAGGAAGCACACCTTCTGTCCGAGAAGCTGGAAAGCCGCATCCGAACCCGCTATCCGAAGATCCGAAAGATTCTGGTAAGAACAGAGCCGGCGGGAAACTAGTACTGGAGGACCGACACCCGATCCCCCGAATATACTCTTATGCTCGCAAATGAAACGCTCAGGGCGCTCCCCCGAAAGGCTGAAGGGAAAGGATCGCCGGCCGCGATCCCAATCAGGCGATCGCTCCTTTTCGCCAATTCCATAATAGTCGCCCTCGGCGCGATCGTCGGAACCTGGCTTACGAAACAGGCGGTGGAGTATGGAGTTTTCTCCCCACTCACCTTTTTCTTTTTTGTGCTGGGGGGCACAATGCTCAGCATTCTGGTAAACCGCCAGCTCATCAAAGTCGCCCTGACTCCCCTCGCAAACCTTCAGCAAACGGTGGAAGAGGTGCAGAAAGGCAACCTGGATGCCAGAGCTTCCTGTGGGAAAAAGGGAGACCCCTCTGTCGCCCGCCTGGCGATGACCCTGAATGCCATGTTGGAGCGCATTGTCGAGCACAATCGCCTCCTGGGGGAAGAAAGAAAAAAGAGCCAGTCTCTCGCCAAACAGATCATCGTCGCGCAGGAAGAGGAAAGGAAGCGCATCTCAAGAGAGCTCCATGACGAGACGAGCCAGGCCCTTACCGGCCTGATCATAGGTCTGGAGGGAGCGGAGAAAGCTCTGCCCTCCGTATGCAGCGACTGCCGCGGCTGCAGGGACAAGATCCTCTATGCGAAGAAAATGGCCATCCGGGCTCTGGAAGAAACCCACCGAATCGCCATCCACCTTCGACCCACGATCCTTGACGATCTTGGTCTTGTAGCAGCCATCCATTGGTTCTCATCGGACCAGGAGGAGCAGCTGGGTATTCCTTTCGACTACGCAGTCACGGGAAACCGAACACGATTTCCCTCTGAGGTGGAAACCGCTCTTTTCCGCATTGTCCAGGAGGCCGCAACAAATATCGCCAAACATTCGAACGCATCCAGGGCGTATATCCGGTTGGCTTTTGACGACGATTCCGCGAGTCTTTCGGTGGAGGACGATGGAAAAGGATTCGATGAGAGTCGCCTCACCTCATCGGAGACCACGGATCAGAGGCTGGGCTTGTTTGGAATGAAGGAACGAGCAGCCCTCATCGGGGGAGCTTTCGCCATCCGGTCGGCCCCGGGCAGCGGAGTGCGAATAGAGGTCAAGGTTCCCGTCAAAACCACGATTCATCACCACCTGCCTCTGTGGTGAAATTCGGGTGGTGGTGACCATTCGTGAAAATTCGCGGCTACATCGAGTCTTTGCGACTCAAATGTCAATGATTCCCTTTTGAATGGCGTACTTGATGAGCTCTCCCTGATTGTGCAGACCCAGCTTCTCCAGAATGTGGGCTCTGTGGGTTTGAACCGTCTTTATGCTCAGGCAGAGAGTGTCGGCAGTCTCCTGGTTTGTACGGCCCTCGGCGATGTGCTTGAGGATCTCGCCCTCCCGGGGCGTAAGGCCGTCCCGAAGTTTTCCGGCTTCCCGCCCGCCGGTGCTCAGGAACTCGGAAACAAGCTTCTTGGTCATCAGTGGAGAGAGATAGGGATGGCCGCCATGGACGGTCCTGATAGCCGAAACCAGCTCCCCTGCAGCACTCCTTTTCAAGACATAGCCGGAAGCCCCCATTCGGAGCACCTGAAAGAGATATTCTTCATTGTCATACATCGTGAGAATTAATACCTTAAGGTTTGACCGCAGCTCCAACAAGGGCTTCGTTGCTTCCAGACCGGAGAGACCCGGCATGTGGATATCCAACAAAACCACATCAGGCGCGAGGTCCCTGGCTTTGGCGAGGGCCTCGGAGCCGTCTCCTGCCTCTCCAACGACTTCCAGGTCCTCTTCGGCGGTGAGTAGGGCGCGAAGCCCGTCCCTCAACAGAGCATGGTCATCTGCAAGGAGAACCCTGATCCTGGACATTTTGCGCCCCCCGTCTGAAAGCTACTTAGAGACTATCTCAACCCAGGCGGTGGGCCTGCAAGTCCTGCCGCCTGCGGCAGCCCACAGTGCTCGCAAACTCCCATCCCCCAGTGGAACCCAGTTTGCTGCGCGCTTTGGGCGCCCGGCCTCCGGCGTCACCCCCAGGCCCTGGAACAAGAACTTTGATTGAGATAGCTACTTAATAATACGGCCCGGCCTCTCCTTTTCCTGGCAGGAGGCGAAAGCACTGTTTCGGCGTGAGATTGATTTATGAATCAAGAAATCTTTGGAAGGAATTTCACGATTCCTGTCGAAAAAAAGCGAGAATTCGATGACAAGTGCTGTGGGGCATTACAAAGGTTTGCTTCTCTTCTAGTGCATTGTCAACACTTAAATTGTGGGTTATCTGGCATGACGTCATTCCTGCGAAAGTGGGAATGACATAACCCCTAACATACAGGTTGACAGCACAATAATCATCCAGTTTACAGCGACCGAAAGATTTTGCTGTCTTGTAACACATGATTGCAAATGGAAACGAGTCCTTTATGCGAAAGGAGTGGTGAAAGATTGACCCGATGTTCGTGTTTGCTCCTTCTTCTGGCACTTCTGGTGTCATCTCAGGCCGTGTTTTCCGCCATCAAGAGCACTGTTGACGTCTCCACTATCAAAGAGCTGGAAACAGCTCTCTCCAAAGTGGAAGATGAGACCATCGCCACATCCGGCTTTGACAAGAAGCGCGTCTTTGGGATCACCTTCCCCTACCAGGGCCATGTGGCGAAAACATCTGTGGGACAGGGAAAAAAGCACACCCTCTATCCCGCAGCCATGGTGAAGGTGATTACCGATCTTCTCAAACAGGGAAAAGACAAGAAAGAAATCGGTCAGATTCTCGTGGAATACGATCAAAACGGAAAACTGGCCAAAATAGCTCATTAGTGAAAGGGGTGAACCTAAGTTGAGAATTGTTTTTGCATCCGGTCTCCTATTCATATGGAGTTGTCTTGCCGGGACGATTTGGGCGGCGCCCTTTCAGGATGTCCCTCAGGACCATTGGGCCGGGCCGGCAGTCTTGAAACTTTCGGAAAAAGGCTTGCTGGAAGGGTACCCTGATGGTCAGTTCAAGGGAGTCAGGGCGGCATCCAGATATGAGATGGCCATGGTCGTGGCCCGGCTGGTCGCGAAAATCGAGCAGATGGCGGAGCAACTGAAGCCCCCGCCTCCTGAAGTGACAAAAGAAGACCTGGACATGATCCGAAAACTGGTGAATGAGTTCAAGAACGAGCTGGACGCCCTTGGAGTGCGTGTCACCAGGGTTGAAGATGCCGTCTCTTCCCTTCAGTCAAGGGTGACGGAGCTGGAGAGGGTGCGCATCTCCGGATCTTTCGATACAGTCGCGGTCTCCACGGGCCTGAACGGAACCAGGACAACCGATGATGGAATGACCTGGACCACCCCTGCAAATACGTTTACTTTCCCACAAAGAGATCTTCTTTACAGGACATATACATCGGTCCCCCTTCAGAACGGCTCTGCCATAGTGTCTCAGGGCACTTTGGAGGCAAAAGCGAAGCTTTCTCCCGAAACGACCGCTGGAGTTGCAGTAACGGGATACAACCTTGTTGGGGAGCCCACGACAGGCTCTGTGTGGGGCATTACGCCTTCCTATCTTCACAACCCTTACACGAATGTGGGCAACTTTAACTTGAAGGCTGCTCTTGAACGGGCCTGGGTAAAACATGAACCTGGAAATGTGGAAGCAACTGTGGGTAATTTCTACCCCACCTCATCCGGTTCAGTCTTGAAGGGGCAGCCCAATACAGCTTACTTCGGTCCCGATTTTCTGCCTTTCTATGGTGCCGATGTCCGGGGGACGCTGCAAAAGGCTCTGGGAACTGTGGACCTGGATTGGGAAATCTTCGGGGCGAGACTCGCCAATCGAGACCCTTATGGAACAGTTCTCATGGGGACCAATTTCTCCACCGACTTCGAACGCGGTACCGCCAAATTGGGCTGGACCCGGGCTGTCAATGAGTTCGGGGGACCGGGTGCGGTGGGCGCATGGAATACGGCCGCATCTCCGGGCCTTCTCCCTGCCTGGGTCTTTGATGGGAATGGGGCATTATGGGGTATGGCGCCATCAGCAGGATCGGTGACGGCAGGAAACCAGAAACAGAACTCCTGGAACCTTGATTTCACCTTAAAGCTCTCTGACCGCATTCGCTTTAAGGGGGCAGTCGCAACGAGCGATTACATTCCCGATTCCGGAAGGTCCTCCATAACAGGAAGTCTTGTGAGCGCGATTCTGGAAGGAAACTTAAAGTTACACAACAACCTGAACTGGCAAGTGGAATATATGTCTGTTGACGGGAAGTTCGACCCATTTGTCGCAGGGTATCCGACCCAGGTGAATTTCTTCCCAATGACAAATTTCGAGCATTTTGTGCAGATGCAATTCCCTTATGAAGTGGCTCATCTTGGGACTTACGGACTCCATGATCGCAAGAATTTTCCCAATAACCGGCAGGGTTGGAGAGTGAAACTGGATTACGAATTTTCGGAATACACATCTGCCGACCTTTATTATGAGGCCCTGGACCAGCGGGATGCAACAACCCAGCAAGTGCTCCGACAGCCCGGGTTCTCTGATTCCATGTTCCATGACCCGGCCCTCTTTCCCGCATTCATCATGGCGGCGACTTTCCCGCAACCGACTACCAGCGGGCAAAGAGCCCAGATCCGTTTCTTTGAATTGCACGGAAGCCATACGTTCTCCGGCACCAAAGGGCTGAATCTGGATCTCACCTGGTCCCCCTGGGAGATCAAGCGCCCCGGCGCCGACACGCCCGGCGGTATGATGGGTGAAAGCGAGCGATTTGAGAGGACAGCCAACCGATGGCAGGTAAAAGCCACATATCCCTTTACTCAGAAGCTCAAGGGGGAGCTGGGATACGGCAACTACGACATTCGCGGCTACACGGCATCCCAGAGGGAGAATCACTATTACAGAGAATCAAGCGTGTGGGGCGGAGTTTCATACCGCCTTACGGATGACGCCACCGTTGCCGTGAAGTACAATGCTTCCAACCAGTGGCAGCAGCACCAGCACACAGCGATGGTAGATCCCGTCATGTCTCCGAATGGACGAACCACCTGGGATCTACGAACAACACAGGGGTTCCTGGTACTGAATTTGAAGTTCTAAGTGCCTCACTTTCCCCCCCCCTTGAGGGGGGAGGTCAGGGTGCCTCACTTTCCCCCCCCTTGAGGGGGGAGGTCAGGGGGCCTCACTTTTCCCCCCCTTTGAGGGGGGGGGGGTGGGCCCGGGAGAAGTCAAGAAAGAAAACAAAAAATGCGCCGGTCGTGGAAGGAGAGTTAAGCAGGGGAGGTTGAGTGGGGGGGCATAGGAGGTCCTGAATGCGACGACTCGCTGAGAAGCTCAGGAATCTGAGTCTCCTCGGAAGGCTGCGTTTGATTCTGTTCCTGCTGATCCTGGCGGTTTTTTCCCTTTTTGGAACATGGCTGTATCACATCACACAAGGACAAATCCTCAAAGAGACCGTGGGCCAATATCGTCAGTACGGCTCTCTTGCGGGGGGGACGATCTTTCGGAACTACAAGATGACCGATTCGAGAGGGATCCAATCATTCATCCTTGCTCTAAAGGGTCGAGATCCGGAGATTTTCGAAATCTCCGTTATCTCAAGAAGCGGAGAGATCGTGGCTGATCTGGATGAGAAGCGAATCTTCGAGAAGATCCGCTTCAAGGAGGAGCGATTCCTCGCCGATGCACTGACAGGGAAACCTCAGTTGCGCCAGATCAGAAAAGGGGCGGGGAAAGCGTTGGAAGGAGCTTTTCCTCTTGCTGAAGAGGGGATGAAACCCGCGGGGGTTCTTCTGTTCAAGACCCATCTTTCGATCCTGGAACGACTAAAAAAGCAATTCGCCACAAACACCCTCGCTTCCGCTTTCGTGATTCTGGCAGTCCTCCTTCTTGTCTCCGGGCCGGTTCTGCGCAAGACCTTCACGGATCGCGTCACCCAGATCGTGCAGGCCCTGACCCGGATCGCCGGCGGGGATCTCACTCAGGAGCTACCTTCGAATTCCACAGACGAGATCGGCACCATCTGCAAGAGCGTCAACGACACTTCCATGAATCTCAGGGGAACCATCATGGCCATTGATGAAGTCCTCGCGCAAGTAAGCTCATTCTCCAGGGATCTCTTTGAGGCTCTCGAAAACCAGGCCGCTTCCACTACGGAACAGTCCACAGCCGTAGCCGAGACCGCCACATCAACGGAAGAGCTGACGCGGACTTCACAGAATGTCTCCGCAAGCGCCGATAAGGTAGTTGTCGTCGCGGAAGAGACCCTTGCCACTACAAGACAGGGAACTGTGGCCATCGAGAATGTAGCCGAAAAAATCCAACAGATCGGCGATCAAAACAATGTCAATCTGGACAAACTCTCAACACTGAAGAAGCAATTCTCCATGATTGATGAAGTTGTCAATTTCATCACAGAGGTGGCTTACCAGACCCGTTTGATCGCATTTAACGCCACTCTTCAAGCCGCAGAGGCGGGAGAGGCGGGCCGAACCTTCGGGGTGGTGGCCCGGGAAATCAGGGGCCTTGCGGAGAATGTGGCCGGCTATGCCCGAGAGATACGGTCCCATATCAAGGAAATTCAAGATTCCGCCAATGAGCTGGCTGTCGCGACAGAAAGCACAACCCGCCGAATAGTTGAGGGACAGCTCTCCAACGAGGAGGCAAGGCAAGCCTTCGACTCCGTCGTCTCAGAGATCGAAAAAACCACGGAAGCGGCCAGGTACATATCCCTTTCCAGCCAGCAACAACTAACCGCATCGGAACAGGTCCTGATCGCCATTCAGGATGTCTCGCAAGGGGCGAAATTCATCGTGGAAACCACGAAAAATGCCCGGAATTCCGTAGGCCGCCTCCTGGAGTTCGCCGAGAACGTGAAAGAGCTGGTCTCAACCTTCAAGCTGTAGTAACCTCCAGAGGCCACCCCCACCTGACCTCCCCCCTCAAGGGGGAGAAATAAGCCCTCGGGAAATAAGTGGTGGATTTAGGCACCCATTTGAGCTTGACTTTAACCCATAATGATGTTATTATGGTATCATAATGGAACCAATATGGAGGAGATTCAATGCCTGGTAACGTATCCTTGAAGAATGTGCCTGACGACATGATGGACAAGCTTCGCAAAAGGGCAAAGCGCCACCATCGGTCCCTTCAAGGCGAGCTGATGGCCATCATCGAGGAAGCTGTAAGCCCTGCCAGGCTCTCGGTGGACGAGGTAGAGTCGCACCTCAGAGAGTTGCGGCTTGAAACACGGGACGAATCCGCATCCTGGCTCAGGGAGCTGCGCAGTGCCCGCTAAGGTCATAGATGCCTCGGTTGTGGCGGCATGGTGCTTCCGTGAGCCCAGGGCTTCGGAAGCCATGGAAATCCTTCGGGATTCCGATCTTCACGCACCTCTTCTCCTGGCCTATGAGCTGACCAGCATAGCCAGAAGGAAAACGATAGCCTATCCTGAAAAAACATCGGTCTTGGAAGACGCTCTTCAAATGGCCTTCGCCATCCCAATCCACTGGAGCGAGATTGACCATGTTGCAGTGTTGCGTCTCGCCCTGCTTGCTGATCTTACCACCTATGACGCCTGCTACCTCCACCTGGCGAGGAAACTCGGCATGCCTCTTGCTACATTTGACCAGGAGCTTGCCCGTTCTTATCTAGCGGATCAAGGGAAGTAAGATACCAAATGGGCGGACGGGTAGAGTTGCATCTCCGATTGCTATTTACAAATATATAATAATAGCTTATAATTGCTTTTATGGATAGCAATGTATTTCAAGAACATAACCCATGGTGGCGCAGACCGGAATTTATTCTGGAAGACAGTTTCGTTGCCGACCTGGAGAGGCAAAGATATCCTTTTCATCACCCCCTGTATAGCAGCCTTCCTGTTGACAAAGACGGCATCTTGACTTTGAGGGGACCCCGGCGCATCGGCAAAACTACGCTCTTGAAGCTTCTAATCAAGCGTCTCCTCATGCAAGAGAAGGTGGCGAAAGAGAATGTGTTTTTCTTTCCTTGCGACACCATAAGGGATTACAAAGAGCTGGAAGAGCTGCTGACCTCTTATCTGAATTACGCCCGCCCGGGAAGCCAGGGACGGGTGTTTATCTTCCTGGACGAGATCTCCTTTGTCAAAGAGTGGCAAAGAGCCGTGAAGTTTCTGGCGGATGCTGGAAAGCTGAACAATTCTCTGGTCTTGATCACCGGTTCGAATATCTTAGACCTCAAATACTCCGCTGAACGACTGCCCGGCAGACGGGGGGAGATTTTTCCCTGGGATGTCACTTTCCTGCCGCTGACCTTCCGGGAATTCATTGCGCTCTTGAAACCGCAACTTCTGTCGGATCCTCTCAAGGTCTCCCTTGCCTTGCTCCCTCATTTTCGGAAGCTGTTTCTGGATTACCTTATCTGTGGCGGTTTCCCCGTCACCATAAACGAGTATATTACCAAGGGATACTTGTCTTCCCAGACCTACGAAATCTTTCTGGCCTGGATTGAGGGCGATCTGCATCGCGCGGGCAAATCCGAGAATTTTGCTTATCAAATAATTAGACGCCTTTTCGCACATTTGACCAGTGCCACGAGCTTCTACAAATTGAGCAGGGAGTCAGGCATTGCTTCTCACACAACTGTTGAAGAGTATCTTGATATCTTTGAGAAAACATTCATTGCACTCCGCTTGCCTTTCTTTTCTCTTGAGCAGAAGCAGGTGCTCTTTCGCAAGAACAGCAAGATCTACTTTGCCGATCCCTTTGTTCTGAACTGCCTGAAAGCAAAAACCGAAGGTTTTTCCCAGAATGCTTTTTCACATACCAGAGATTTCGTCAGCAGTGCCGCCAATCTGCCCGCACTAATGGAAAACGCCATCTCCGCCCATCTTTGTCGGAATTTTTCCCCCTTGTATTTCGGCCGAGCCGGCAATGATAGGGAAATTGATTTTGTCGGCTTCAAAGAAGGAAGATTCTCATATTTTGAAGTCAAATACCAGAAGAAAGTGGATGCCGAGGAATTCTCGTGGTCCACGAAAATTCTAGGTCGCGATAAGCTAACTGTCCTGTGTCGGAACGATTACGAGGAGGGAAAAATATCGCTTCTGCCCGCGGAGATGTTTCTGGCCTACTATCCAGGAAGATGAATCTCTTAGTCTTGCCTTTCGCCCGAGCTCAGGGATGAGGATGGGCCTTACCCCCTTTCCCAACACCTTTCCTGATACGGGTAAGAGGTGAGGCAGCACTTTTCGGGCAGGGTTTCCTTCCATGCCGATTCGTCCTCCCGGGGGAATTTTCGGAGGATCACGGTACTATGAACTTAACCTATGCGGCCTTTGTTTTCGTGATCTTAATTTTCACCTTCAACCCTGCCCGGGCCAGCATGGCGATGAGCGTATCAACGCTGAAGACGTCTATTTTCCCCCGCATGAGATCGCTGATCCGAGGCTGAGAGACTCCCAGTTTCAGGGCGGCTTCAGCCTGAGTCATCTCCTCCTGGCGGATGTATTTCTCTGCGGCAGCCATCAGCATGGCGCGAACCCGCAGATTTTCCGCCTCTTCGTGGTTGAAACCAAGATCCGTAAAGACGTTGCCCGATGATTTCCTGGTCTTCATGATTTCCTCTTTCTTAATTCCGCCAATTGCCCGATGCGTTCTGAAGCCAACATCATATCACGCTTTAGTGTCTTTGTCGCTTTCTTCACAAAGGTGTGCAATACATAAACTGCCTCCTCAAATTTGGCGACATAGATGACCCGATACTCGTTTCCGGCATGAACCCTGATCTCCCGGATACCGGCGCCGAGGCTGCTCAAGGGCTTCCAATCGGAAGGTTCAAGTCCCGCTTGAATCTTGTAAAGCTGATAGCCGATCTCCTTCCGAGCCTCTGCAGGAAAAGTTTTTACATCATCCAATGACGAGGCGATCCAGGTCAAAGGTTTCATGATTATAATTATATAAAGGCTTATATATTTGTCAATAGGCTTTCCGGAAACATAACAGAGATGTAATGAAGCTCGTTCCTGAAGGAGTCTTTATATCGGAATTTCAGATTATGTCAACGAGTCAGGGTGCGCTTCATATTTCTGCCGTTCTTGTGGACAGGAGCATGCGCAATGATACCCGAGCGGGGCCGACTGGACTTCTTCTGCCTTGTTCCCACAAGGCAACAGTGTTCTGAGTGACGCCAAGAATCCTGGACAACTTGGATTGGGAGAGATTAAGGCGATTCCTTAAGGCGCCCGATCCCACGCAGTACTTTAACAAGTTAAAGTTATTCAAAACTTTAACTTTACGGGCAGCTACCTGTTTTTGTGCATGACTTCCACATCATACTCCCTGCCCTGGCCGTGGCAAACGAAGCATGTCTCCGTCCCGGCGGATGTGTTCAGGGCGATGTGGGCCTGGGCGGCATTGGAGTCATGGCATGAGCCGCAGACGGCGTTCCATTGCCTAAGAGGGGCCCCCTGCTGGGTCGGATGACTCCTGTCTGCAGGCTCCTTCCAGGCCGTGCTCGTTCCGTGGCATGTATCGCAATGCTTCGCTTTGCCGGGCATGGCGGGAAATCCAACCGCTTCGTAGCTCACGGGGTAAGGTGTTCCAAGGAACACGCCGTTGACAACATAGGTGCCAGCATTGGCCAGATTTTTGCCCATATGAGCCTTGTGGAGAAGGGATCGGTAGTCCACGCTTTGACCCTGCGTAGGACCTATATACCAACTGCTGAAGCTGTATTTTGGCCCGTCCTCGGTACCGGGAATCGAGTGGCACAGGAGACAGGTATCCAGCCCGCGTCGGCCGAAACCGTGCGCCTGCAAGGTGCCATGGCAGGTATCGCAGTAATCTCCTGAAGAAATGATCGTACGTGGAGTGAGCGCTGTTGCCGATCCGTAAAGAAACTGTTTCGTTGCCGGAGGCGAGATCATGCGGTACGTCGTGTTGTTCGAGGCAAAGTTGTTCCAACTCTCAACGGTCGTCAAAGCTCCCAGGGGAGTCACGGTAAAATCCCTGTTCGCCCACATGCCGACAGTGTACGTGCCGTCCACGAAGGAAAGCCCCTTCCAGTCACCCCAGGATTGGGCAATGTCGTCCGTATCCGCTGCGGCAGCGGGGAAAACATCCTGGCGCGTATCGCCGGGCGCGCGGCGCTTTCCAAACCGGCCGTACGTCCGATACGAAACAACCACGGGATTGCCCGCTGTGAATTTTCCGGCGACGAGCGTGATCTGTCCTGCGGAGGCATCGCTGACAGTGTATGCAATGCCTTCCCGCTTTGCTGTCAGGGTCACTTCGGCGATTGATTCGCCGGCCGCATGATCGTAGCGCAGCGCTGTCGTAAACCAGAAGCGATCGGAAGTCCCCAGATCCGCCCCGGTGATATCATCCGTCGTCTGAATACGTCCGACTTCCAGGTATTCCTCGGCAGCGGTCCCATTAGCAATCACTACCTTATCGCCCACCGCTACCGCGGGAAGAGCGGCGGCATTCGCTACGACGTATCGCCCCAGAGCCAAGTGGGAGGCGCCCAGGGCGGTACCCGCAGAAACAGTGGTGCGTTCGTAGACATCCTGACGGCCCCAGTAAAGAGGAACGTTGGCTACCGACAGGACGTTCGCCCCTCCGGTTGCCGCGCCTATGCGTTCCCACACGATGTCATCCGGGACATACGTCGTATAAGTGCCCGCCGTCGGCACGACTTCGAAGTACCATCGGTCGCCTTCGGCAAAGTTTGTGCTGCCATCGGTGATCTTGAAGGTAACACCGGCATAGGTCACACTACCTGTGTTTCCGCCACCGTCCGGCACTGCCAGCCCGGTCTTCAGCGTTCCGCTGACCGAACCGATGACATCGAACGTATTCGTCGCGGTGCACACAAGCGCCAGTGTTTGTTGAACCGCCTCGCTGCCCACGGTCGGAGTGCTGATGGCGCCGTTTCCCGTGAAGGATTTGGATTTCCGGAACGAAAAGTCGAACACATTGATATTGGGAAGAATCAACTGCGTATTGCTGGTCGGTCCCACGACGATCATCTGGAACCGTGTCAGCCCATTGATGTTGAGATTGGCTCCCGCATCATTTGTGACGGAAAAGGTGGTCGTGATGGGGTCGCCCGCCTGATGGCGGCCGCCCGCCCCGCTGCCTCCCCCGACGGCGGTGACGTTGACGTTCACTCCCGTGTTGAAGGTGGAATTGCTCCAAGGATGCGTATGCACGTCCTGGACGGAAAGCGATGTTCCCGATGAGGTATGGCAGCGCACGCATTCCAAATCGTTGGCCTGAGCCTGCATGGTCTGCCCGTTGGAAGTATAGGGATAAGACCAGTTGATATCGTCGTGACAGGAACCGCACGCCCTGCGGGTAGGCTGGGAGTCGGCAAGATATTCCTGGGATGGGGCGGTCAGAGGACCAGAACCGTCAGGGTCTCCGTGACACCTGGCACACGCAACGGCGCCGGTGCGTATCTTGTCTTCCTGGAGCTTCTGGGCGGCGGTGAGGCTGCTGAATCCCGTATCCCTGGGCATCGGTCCATTACCCGCAACGCCCTGATAGGTCGTCCCTGCGGTGTCGTACAGATATGCCGCGTAGGCACTCGGCATGATTGGAAACCCGATCTTCGACATGTCAAATACAGCACTGTTGTCTCCCACGATCTTGTAGGGAGCGGGCGTTGCGGAGTAATTCCGGCTCCCGTCGGGGTTGCTTGCCACTCCCAGAACGGAGGGGAGATGGGATCCATTATGAATCTTATGAATCATAACCAGGAAGTCAATTGAGACTCCTGGAGTGCCCCCCTCGACAGCAGGGTCGTTCTTGTCTTCCGCCCCTGCCGTATGGCAGAGAAGGCAGGTTCGGACGTCGCGCCACGTTCCGCCATGAGCCTGGAGTGTGGCATGGCAGCGGTTGCAGTTATCGTTTTTCACGACTTCCCTGGGCTCCAATGGGGCGACACCGCCGACGACAAAATCCAGGGTCCCATTCCCGACATCCACATAACTCTTGTCTTTCACGGTGTAATTCTTTGCGGTCAAGATCGCCACCGTATACGTGCCCGCGATCAAGGGTTTTCCCTGAAGCTCCCCGTCATTGACGCCGAATGATTCGGAATCGTTCAGGGGGGCGAGGTATGTGGAAGGAATAGGTGTCGCAAATGTGTAGGTATAAGACCCGTCGCCGTTCGCCGCGGCCCGGGTGAGAAGATCGGTCTGGTATGCCAGAACTCTCTGATAACGAAAGCTCGGACCTGAGACCAGGATGCCGCCTGAGTTCAGCTCACTGAGGGGCAGGGGGGTTCCATTATTTTTCCGAAGGACGAAGGTGACCGAAAGGGTGTCTCCTGCCTGAAATGCCTTTTTTTGAGAAGGCCTGATTCCCTTTGAGGACCTCACATCAGGGCCGGTTCCCCCGGAAACTCCTGTAACCGTGGGAAGAGCGCCGGGAAGGTCTTCGTTGGGATTCAATACCGTGTTTGTGGGAACTGTCCCCTGTGCGCCGGTCGGGCCTGGCGCCCCTGTCTGGCCTCCACCGCCCCCACACCCTGCCAGAAGAAGACTGAACAACACGGCGCTCAGGAGAGCCGCATACCATCCCTTGAACCAACGCTGCCTATTCATGGAACTTCCCTTCTATTTTTTTCACCACATTCCAGTTTTCAGCGATTCTTATGAACCAATTCCACATTGAACTCCTTGCCCTGGCCGTGGCAGGTTGCGCATGCCTCGCTCCCTGCAGACGTGTTGAGGGCTATGTGGGCCTGGGCGGCATTGGAGTCATGGCATGAGCCGCAAACGGCGTTCCATTGCCGAAGAGGCAGGACCTGCTGGGTCGGGTGACTCCTGTCGGACGGCTCCTTCCACGTATTGGAGGCGCCGTGGCAGGTGTTGCAATGCTTCACTGTCCCTGGCATGGGCGGGAACTTGAGGTCACCGAATGTAGTTGTTGCGTAATTGTTGGGATAAGCAGTCGTGGCAAACCCCACAACCGTATATGTTGAAGCATTGGCAAGCTCTTTCCCTCTGTGAATCTTGTGGATCATCGTTCGGAAAGTAGGCGTCGTATCTGTTGTGTCGGGCGCATTGGCAGCAACGTATTTCGGTCTGTCCTCCCAACAGGCTGAGGCGTGACAGACAAAGCACAACTGGAATCCCCTCCGTTGTCCATGAAAGATGATGTCATTATGGCAAGTCTCGCAATTTGAGGGAAATGAATCGAGGTGGGAAGCGACAATGGCGGTAGCGGTCCCTACCAGAAAATCCTTCACAGCGGGAGGAGACATTAATGTATATGTAGTGGTCTCGCCATACAAGGCATAGTTCCAGTCATAGAACCCGAAGAGCCCTACCCTATAGGTGCCGCTGACAATGTCCTTTCCTGACCATTTACCCCAGGTCTCGTCAAAAGTGGGTGAATCATTGAAAGAAGGGGGATACCTGGCAGGCATCACGAAATCGCTCGTATATACTACAAGCACGGCATTGCCGTTCCCGAACTCGGCGACTTCCGTGATCTGCCCTGTCGTTGAGTTCAGGGTATATTGGGTCCCTGATGTTTTCTTGGTCAGAGTTACCTCCTTGATGGATGCGCCGTTGGCGTGGGCAACGCGAAGCCACGGCCCGTAACCACCCTGGGCCGTAGTGGGGTCGGCACCGCTCAAGGCGGCGGGCGAGGTGAACCAGAGCCGTTTCTTTCCACCGGCAGTATCCACATACTGGATCCTGAGATATTCCTCATTTGCGGTGAGGTCTTCAATGACCACATAATCGCCCCTGGCGAAATTCGTCACATCATTCACATCCACATAAACCTGGTTTATAGTCGCTGCCACGGAAAGGGTGGTGTTGCCTCCCGCAGTGGCTGTCCTTGCCAGAACGGTCGTTGTGGTTCCTGCCCTGTGAGGGGCTCTGGATGTGGTGAAAACATCGAGGGCAGCCGTGGAGCGGCCCAGGTATTCCAGCATGACGATCTCAGGAAGGTTCATGGTATAGTTTGGACCTGTACCAATAGTGGCAGTTCCTATCCTGAGAAAGTGAAGAAAACCATTGGCATTGGATGAGGAGGCGCCCTGTGCGGTTGTATAGGAAGTCGGCCCGGACAGAGCTGCATTGAAGAAAAACCCTGCAGGCAGAGGCGTTACATTGGCGCCTGAGTCGTTGGTAATGGTAAAGGAAACCTGGATCTTTTCCCCCGCATCAATCTTGCCGTTTCCGTTTCCTCCGGGTCCCTCTGTGACATTGGAGATATTGACATTCAGGCCTGCAAAGAGGGCGGTGTCGTTCCTGGGATGCTTGTGGGAATCCGTGACCGAAAGAGCTGCGCCCGATGAGGCGTGGCATCCGGTGCATCCCGTGTCATCGCCTTGGGCGGGCTGGGTCTGGTTGTTTGCCGAGTACGGATACGCCCAAAGGATGTCGTCATGACAGGAGTCGCAGGCCCGACGGGTCGGCTTGGAGTAAGCATTGTCTCCTTGGGAAGGAGCGGTGAGGGCCCCCGATCCGTCCGGGTCGCCGTGACACTTGTTGCAATCTATAATACCGGTGCGGATTGTGTCATCCGTTGTTTTCTGGGCGGCCGTGAGGCTTGAGTACCCCGCATCCCGAGGCATGGGCCCCCAGTTCAGCCAGATGGGGGAGCCCACTGCCGAGTAGTCGGTAATTGTGTTCTGATCCCCCACAACTTTGTACGGTCTGGGTGTCGCCCCATAGTCGCGGGTCCCATCCGCTTTGGTTGATACGCCATTCACGGAGGGGAGATATTTCCCATTATGGATCTTGTGAATAAGGACCCTGAAATCCATTGAAACACCCGGGGTGCCACCTTCAACAGTTGCTTCATTCTTGTCCTCAGCGCCTGATGTGTGGCAGAGGATGCATAGCTTCACATCGCGCCACGTTCCATCATGAGCCCGAATGTTGGCATGGCAGCGGTTACAGTTATCGTTCTTGACCACTTCCCTGGGCTCCAGAGTGACGGCGCCCCCCAGAAGAAAGTCCTGAGAAATGTTCCCCACATCTGTGTATGATCGAGTCCCGATCGTGTATGCCTTGGAAAGCTGCATGCCGACCGTATAGGTTCCTGCCGACAAGGCCTGTCCCTGAAGCTCGCCGTCAGAGGCGCCGAAGGCGGTGGAATCGTTGTCAGGGGCGGCATATGTGGAAGGAATGGGGCTTGCGAATTTGTAGGTATATGACCCATCGGAGTTCTGCGTGGAGCGGGTGAGAAGATCGGACTGGTAGGCAATGACCTTTTGATAATTGGACGAGGGTCCTGAGACCATGATGCCCCCTGAATTCATCTCACTCAAAGCCAGGCTCGTTCCATCACTTTTTTTCAAGGTGAAAGTCACGGAAATGGTATCACCGGGCACGAAGGTCTTGGCCCTGGAAGATGGGCCCCGGCCCCTGGCCTCGGGTCCGCTTCCGCCCGAAAGGCTGAGTTGTGATGGAACCACCCCGGGCAGGTCGGCACCCGAGCTCAGAACAGGCTGTGTATTCGTGGGCGAAGGAGAGGATCCGGCCGCGCCGGCAGGACCCTGGGGACCTGTGCCGCCGCCCCCCCACCCTGCGACACGGAAGCACAAGATGAGAGCCCCCGGAAAAATGTCTTTCAGTCTCCAGAACCGATCTTGTGTTTTCATTCCCGTTTCCCTCTCCGTGAAGAAATCTGTAACTATGCACCCCCACCCGACCTCCCCCTTGAAGGGGGAGGAAGTTGGAGGGAGTGCCCTGACTCAATATGTAAACTTCGGGTGCTGATCCGAACCGTGAATCATGTGATGACAGGCGGAGCAGGTCAGAAATTGCTGCTGCATCCTGTGTGGGACCTTGTGGCAGCGAAAACAGAGAAAGGGCATTCCCTGGCTCAACAGATTGTCATAAATCGAGCCATGGGGCGTGTGGCACTCCTGGCAGCTCTCCGATGCGGGAGAATGCTCATAAAGGTATGGACCCGTATATTCCGCGTGACAGCGGAGACAGACATCTTTCCAGGTTTCCTCTCTTGGGCTTCCCTTTCCGCCTCCGTGGGGATTGTGGCAGGAGCGACAACTCATTTTTCCTTCCCATATCGGATGCCTCGAAGGCAGGGCCGTCTGAAGGCGGATTCCGGCGTGACAGTTGTAGCAAAGCTCTGTGGGATTCGGGAGAAAGGGTTGAGCCTTCACCAGTGTTCGATCCGCGTGAGGCAGATGGCACGTGTCGCACGTAACGGCCGCCAGACTGTGCTCCGATGACCTCCAGGACAGAAAAGTATTTTCCTTATGGCATGCCAGGCATCTTCTGTCCCTCTCCTGAGGGGAAAGCTTCTTGAAAACAACGGGAGGAAGATCCGTATGGCGGGTATCGGGTTGTCCCTGCTCATTGATGATCGGCTCATGCTTGAGAACTCTTTCTCCGTGACAAGCGGCGCAGACACCTTCATCAGACACGAGCTTCCCCTTGTCTCTGAAATGGGAATGGGCGACCCCTTTCTGGGATTCCACCTCTTTCTCATGGCAGTTCACGCAAATGTCCAGTTTCCCCACAAAGGGAGGTCCTGTCGCCTTGATCTCAGCCCCGGGAGGGGCGTCCGATTGAGCGAGCCCAACCGCCGCAAGGCAAGCTGTTGCGAGAACGAAAACAGCAAGGAGTCTCACCAAAGCCGCCTCTTTTAATTCGTGCAAATTCGTGTTCATTCGTGGCTAATCCTCAAACGCTCTGATTTCAAGAATTCTCCGTGTCTCGGTGGTGCATTCCCGTCTTCAAAATCGGGTCACCAGACTCGCTTCCAGCAACGGAAACTGACCGCTCAGAGATGAGTTGACATGGTCCTTGTAGGAAACCACCGATGGCCGAAGACGCCATTCCGTAGTTTCCCCCCCCTTGAGCCGGAACTCCACCCCTGCCCGAAGAACGGTCTGGCGCATCGGGGAGAGGGAAGTCACTGTGGCGGGCGGTGGGGGAAAACCGCCTGCGCTGACGGCAGGGATCTCGGCCTGGGTGTCGGTCCACTGTCCCTCAAGGGAAACGCCGTGACCCTTGGGCCACTGCCAGCTTCGCCGAAGGAAGACCGAGTCTTGCCGATAGGGGTGGGATACCCCTCTTTCATTCGTCTGATTTGCCGCAGGAGACCAGTAGCCCCAGTACATGTCGGAGGATCGGTTCCCTTTCTCGAAGTCCAACTGTACCATGAAATCCTTGAAAGGCTTCTTTCCTCCCAGTTGGGTCTCCGCTTTCCA
>JACPDT010000227.1 GCA_016183865.1 Armatimonadota bacterium
GACCTCCCTGAAGAACCGATTTCGAACCTCTTCATCCCTCAACAGGTGAGAATGAGGGACCTTCAGGGCGCAAACGTGTCCATCCCTGTCCAGGGCCTCGTAAACACTCGCCATCCCGCCTTCGCCGATCAAGTCCAATGCCTCGTATTCCCCGATTTTTCTGGGGCGGAAAATGCCTGTAGCGGCCTGAGTCTCGATGCGGCTCTTCCATTTCCTTTGCATCTCAAACGCCCACAGGCCATTGCACTCTTCACCGCTGCCCCCAAAAAGTTCGTTCTTGATAAATATACTAATGTATACTATAATAAACTATGCCTCCATTTTCCTGAAAAATATCTGGGGGATCTCCGTGGGAGAGACGATGGCACGGATAAAGGGAGAGTATCATCCTCGGAATCCGAGGGCATCACCTCTTTACCAACTGGTGGAAGACTATTGGGAGGATTTCGTAGAATGTTACGAGGAAAGGTATGAAAAGACTTATGGATACTTCAGGGATCTCATTCGCAAGGCTTTCTTCGGATTTCTCGACTGCGGCGACCTTCGCCATGGCTTCGCCAGAATACATTGCTCCCATTGTGAACAAGATATGCTCCTTGCCTTTTCTTGTAAGACCCGCCTGCTCTGCCCATCGTGTTCCAAGAAGCGTGCCCTCACGTTCTCCATACACCTCGAAGAAGAAGTACTCGATTGGACTTCCTCGCCGAGTTGACTCAACATATCCCTGACCATTAACGAACACCGCGTCCATTACTTTGGCGCATTCAGCAGTAGGAGCAGAGGCGCCGCAGCAAAGGCAAGTGAGCAGGCAAAACCACAGATCAAAGAATCACCACTCGGCCGCAAATCATGCAACAGGGCGTGGGCGGCCCTCATCGCCAAAGTATATGAAATCAACCCATTGCAATGCCCCAGGTGCGGCGCTCTCATGAAAATCATCGCCTTCATCCAGCAAGACGAGCCCGTAAAGAAGATCCTCAAACACCTGAATCTATGGGACTACCCCGGAAGGGCGCCACCGAGGAAAGTGTCGGTGCCGGTTCAGCAGGTACTTTTTCCCAGGAAGAATGAGAAACAGGCTCTGCATTATCAGACGGGAGATGAATACGACGCCCACAGGTCTTGCGCACTGATGGCGGCAGATTCCTGGGAAGGGTACTATAGCTACCAGGACACCCCGATAGAACACTTCTGCATAGACCCCGAGCCCGAATACGACTGAGTCTTCCGCTCGAGAAGGACACCGACACCGGGCCTGGCCTTGCCATTGCCTGAAACCCGCTTGAAGGACCGCGAAATCACCGCTTCGCTACTCGACAGCTCGATTCTCCATCTTCTGCCCGGTTTCGATACCTCCCAATCCCCTAAAAGCGGAAACTGCTCCTCGAAACCACAGGAATCGGAGAGGAAACCACATCTCACCAGTCGAAAACACAGGGCGAAGGGAATCGATTTTCCTATCCCTCGCCGAGGCCGCTCAAGGGCTTCCAATCGGAAGGCTCAAGTCCTGCTTGAATCTTGTAAAGCTGATAGCCGATCTCCTTCCGAGCCCCTGCAGGAAAAGTTTTCACATCATACAATGACGAGGCGATCCAGGTCAAAGGTTTCATATTATATTATATAAAAACTTATATATTTGTCAATGGGCTTTCCGGAAATATGTATGGCTTGCGATTGGGGAGCTGAAGTCCTGGTTCTACGCGGACGTGGAGGTCGTTGCGCAGGTCTATCCGCGTGGACCCCGCACCCTGAGCAATAAGGCAGCGTATCGTACTCCGGATGCCACGAGGAGTGAAGCAAGGGGAACTCCGGAACGTTTCTCAAGAGGGTCGGATATTATCACGGCGGGCCGCCCAAAGTCCTCATCGCTTGCCGCCTGCTAAATCCCAGATGACGACCGCATTGTCATCTGACCCCGAAGCCAACTTCTTTCCATCAGGACTGAAGGAGACCGATCTGACCCAATTCAAATGCCCCTTCAATGTCTTCTCGTGGCAAGGATTCCGGGGAGCATGTTTGGGGCGCCTGTTCGGGCAGAGGAACTCTTCCTCTTTCCCGCCTTTACTGTCGGCGCGGAGGTTGCTTTTCCTTCAAGTGTTTCCCTCATTTCCCGGGCAGAGGAGAATCGTCTTTCCGGGTCCATTTCCAGTGCCCTGGGGAGCACGGTTTCCATTTGAGCGGAAATGTCGGGTCTGAGAGTCCTAACTGGATCGAAATGAAAGGGAATCGGCTCAACTCCGGTCAGAAGGTGATGCATGGTCGCGCCCAGTGCGTAAAGACCGGACCTGGGCTCAGGATTGCCCCGATATTGTTCCGGAGGGGCATATCCTTCGGTCCCGATAGCTGTTTTCCTTGTCGCGTTGGAATGGACCGCCCGGGCAATGCCGAAGTCAATCAAAACAACGGCTTTGTCCTGTTTTCGAATCATGATATTGGAGGGTTTCAGATCCCGATAGACAACAGGGGGATTCAAGCTGTGCAGATATTCCAGAATCTCCAGAACCTCACAGGCGATCTTTTTCACCCGCTCCTCCGGAAAACCGTTTGGCACCTCCCGTTTCCAGATCGTTTCCAGGTCTTCCCCTTCCACATAGTCCATCACAAAGTAGAAGGACCCTTTTTCCTCGAAGTGGTCCCTGGCACCAGGCAAACGTGGATGTTGCAGTTTCGCCATGGTTCTCGCCTCACGCTCAAACCGATCTCTCGCCTCCTGCAATTCCCGCGGATCTGATAAATATGGCGCAAATCTTTCACGGCGCAGTGAATCCCAAGACGCAGGTCGGCAGCCAGATAAACGGATCCCATTCCTCCAGATTTCAGGAGCTTTATTATTTTATAGCGGGTCTGTAGAACCGACCCAGGGCACAGCAAGACTGCAATCGCCGTCAAGCCATGGGTTCGCGAGCCGATGAAACAGCCACAGGCGATACAGAATTTGGCAGAATCTCTATTTTCTCTACCGCAATCAGGACAATACATGGCAATCCCTTCTCAAAGCATCAACAGGCACGGATCCTGCCGGCTCCGTCAAAATTTCGCGGCAACAACCAGATGAAAATCACTTGCGATAACTTGGCTGAGGCCTTGAAAACTTGACAAAATCATCTGTCGCGATCTTACACCCGTTCCAGGAAATCGGCGAAGGCCAGCAACTCCACGCGCATCTGATTGAAAAGCGGACGCAATTGTCGAACGAGGCGGTCAATTCGTTCCACATCGAATTTGAAGGCGTAAACATTGCGAACGATGTGTCTAAATCGCAGGTATTCGTCCAGCCCTTTCACTACATTCGCAGAAAGCACCGAAGGACGAACTTGCGATACGGCGATGCTCATTTGCTCTAATAGATCGCGATGCCACTCTGGTCCGCCCGGAACGATCTGATCCACATCAGCCGCAATGTGCCGGAAAATCCGTTCCAGTCCACCATAGAAGTCGTGCAGGTTCAGCGCCGCGGAATCAAGGTAAAAGTCATGTTCCGTGGAATTCAGGGCCAAGCTCATTGCCTGCTCGGCCCGCGCCACGACCCTATCCAAATCGGCAAGCTCCTGGCGAATGCGAGCCGCCGCTACCAGATTGCGCTCGGTCATATCTCTTGCCCCTCGCGCTCAATTATCGCCCGCAGGGTGGCGCGACAAGTGTCCATATCCATCAGGTTGATCTCGATATTCCGGCCCAGGTCCATCACCGCGCCAACGGCCCGAAAGGTGTCATCCTTGCCGATTCCCCAGGCAGCGATGTCTACATCGGACCATCTATTAAAACATCCTGGACGGAGGAGGGAACCGAAGACGACGACCCGCTGAGCGCCAAAATCCTCCTTGAGCAATTTGGCCGCCTGTCGCACCGTTTCCCAGGCCCTTTTCCGTCGCAATGCCAGTTCTCTTTCCTCTTGCTCCAGCCGACGTCTGGCAGTAGCCCTATATGCCGCCATATCTTCTTCACTTATCCCAGGCAAAGAAGCGTTGGTCGCTCTTGGATGCAGTTCATTCTTTGAGACGCCCACCTTTGTTCCCCCCTTTGGGCAAGGCCTTTACACAAGTAGACCCGCAAAAAATTTCCCAACATCACGCTATCATGCAGAATTATACCACGGTAACTCTGCTTTATCAACTGGCAGCTTCCACCTAAATCCAATGCCACTGAATTAAGCAAAGTTTTTGTCTTGAATAACGAATAGACCTCCTCATAGAAAGTAAGAATACTGGGTGTGAGCCCAGAACAGAGGAGGTCTGATCTTGAAATTCGCCAAAGTTCACAGAATTCTTGCAAGTC
>JACPDT010000228.1 GCA_016183865.1 Armatimonadota bacterium
CAGACGGTCAATTCCTGTCAGCCTCTCCCCCCTGTGAGGAAGGCAGGCACGGAGATCCGCATAGGAATCGGTCGGGTTTCCTCAGAGATTTTCCTCACATCGGACGAGGATTTTGCGCTTTTCGCCGATGGCGACTCCTCCGACATCGGTGGAAAAGGCAATGAGTTTACAAGAGAAACTGTTGTCACTCTCAGGGCATCCTTCGAAACACCTGAGCCCCGGATCACACTTTCCGGAAACGGGCAAGAGACTCAGGCAGGCGCTTTCCTGATTCGTTCCCGGAATGCCGGACGCCTGCGGATTCTGCCGTCCAAAGAGAATGGGAAAAACCTCGTTTTTCGCGGGTCTCTCCAGATTCGTCCGGAGAAAGGCAAGACGCACCAGGGGCTCTTTGTCGTGAATACCCTGGACTTGAATGAATACCTCGCTGGAGTCCTTTCCAGGGAGATCCCCCCCACTTTCCTTCCCGAGGCTCAAAAGATAATGGTACTGGCCGCCCGAACCTTCGCCCTTCGAAACAGGGGGCGCCACGGGAAGGAGGGCTTTGATCTTTGTGCAACCGTGCACTGTCAGGTCTATGGCGGTGTGGAGAGTGAAACCGACATCTCCAGAGGCTCTGTAGATCAGTGCCCCAGTGAAGCTCTTTTTTTTGGAAATGCCCTGGCGAACATCAAGTATCATTCCACTTGCGGCGGGATCACCGAAGAAGCATCCCGGGTCTGGAGCGGGGCCTCATCTCTGCCTTACCTGCGCTCCGTTTCCGATCAGTCCGTCCCCTTCCAGGGAGACCTGTCCACAGTTGAGGCGATCAAGGCTTTTCTGGCAAACGGGGATCCCGCATTCTGCAAGGAATCCAGCCGTTTCCGCTGGACCGAAACTTACACGGTCGAGCAGCTCACATCCGCTTTTTCGCTGAGCCTCCCCGTTCTTCTCAAGAGTGAGGCGAATCTGGGTACTTTGCAGTCGCTGAAAGTATTGACCCGCTCGCCCGGGGGGCGCGTTCAAGCCTTGGAAATCAAGGGAACCGCTGGAACTTATGTAGTGGAAAAAGACGCGGTTCGCTGGCTTCTTTCCGGCGGGCGTCTTGGGACCGGTGGACTTCGGAGCACTTTGTTCTACATCGAGGAGCATATGGAAAGTGACTGCCTCAAAGGAGTTACTTTTCACGGGGCAGGGTGGGGGCATGGGGTAGGCGTCTGCCAGTTCGGGACAAACGGCATGGCGAAAGCCGGTTTCTCTCACAAGGATATCATCTCCCACTATTGTCCCGGGGTGGAAGTGAAGGAATTGCAAGTTTTGACTTCAAGCAGCTCGGAAAGAGGAGGCTCGCCGTGATTACAAGCAAGCTCGATTCATTGGGGAACCCCTTTGGCGTGTTCTGTTCTGATGCCGCATGTCCTAATGGGGACCACGGGCCGGATGAGGATCCGCTCTGGTCTGAGGACTGTCCCGTAGTAGAGGGAGTGCTTGTCTGCCCCTCCTGCGGAAAGCCCATGGAGCGACCAAGAAGAGGAGGGAAGCCTTGACCATCCTGCCCTTCCTTATGGTCGGCATGCTGTATCTTGCCGTATCCTCCCAGACCCTGGCGTTCCGGGACGTTCATGACCCCAAACTGAGGCAGATTCTACCGCCTCTGGTGACGGCGGAAATTGTGGAACGGGATGTGCGGCAACCCCTTTTCTACCCGGACGACCCGGTGACCAAGGGGCAGCTTGCTTTCTGGCTTGTCCGAGTCCGAAACCTTCCCTTTTCCGAGCCGGAAATGGGCCGATTTCCGGACATCCCAAAAGGGTACAAGGCTTTCAGGGAGATTGAGGCAGCCGCGTCCCGGGAATGGCTCACCGGCCACGAGGACGGCAATTTTCAACCCGATGCCTCGATCTCCAGGGAGGAATTTGCAAAGTTTCTTTGCCTTGTTCTCGATCACCGGTATGACGCCAGAAGCTGGAAGCAGGAGGACATCGCCCGAAATCTCAAGGTCGGGGTCTGGTCCTTCAAGGACGAGGCTCTCATTTCGGGATCTTTCCGCCCATGGGTAGCCCTCGCCCTGAAGCTCCAGCTCCTGGAGCCGGCTTTCGGGGTAAACCCATTTCACATTGAAGAGGAAAAAACGTATCTCCACCCGCAAAGACCGGTCTCGAGGGGGGAAGCAATCAAGATCATAGTGCAGCTTTTTCTTCCTGAAAGGCAGAATTGAGGGGGAAGTCGCTTGGAAGACAACACGGAGGCAAGACGCAAAGCCTGCGAGCACAACAACCTTGCAGTCATTCTGTACCATAAGGGTGATCTGAAAGGAGCGGAACAGGAGTACCGAAGGGCTCTGGAGTTGGATCCGTCCCTGATGGAGGTCAGGTACAACCTGGGTGTCGCCCTTTTCGACCAGGCCCGTTACGAGGAAAGTATCTCCGAGTTTGAGAGCTGTTCCGATCATGCCAAGGCTCAGTACAATCTCGGTCTTGCCTGCTATCAGTTGGATCGTTACGAGGATGCGGTAGAGGCTTTCCAGAGGGCTTCTTCGCTGGTGGGAAACGATCCGACGATTCCCTATAATCTGGGTCTCGCCTTTTTCCAGTTATCTAGGTATGAGAAGGCCGAGGCTGCCTTCAGACACGCCGTCAGCCTGGACCCACAGGATCCCGATTCTCAGCGCATGCTGGGCCAGGTCCTTGACAAGCTCGGACGGGAATCGGAAGCTCAGGCTGCGTACCACTCCTCAGAAGCCTTGAGACCCACCTATGGGGAGAATCAACTGCGCCTCGCTATGACTTGCGAACATGCTGGGAAATCGGGAGATGCCCTGATCCATTACAGAAATGCCGCCCAGGCCCTTCCGGAAGGTCCCCTAAAGGAGCGGGCCCTCGGCAAAGCAGCGGAGCTGGAAGCCAGGGGCATTTCCGTGGGTTAGGAGTAGTTCATGCAGAAAAGTCCCGCAGTTTCCAATATTCTTCTTGCTACCCTTGGAGCGAGCTGGAAGGCAATCCCCGAGATCTTTTACTTTGCAAATCTTCCCAGGTTTTCTTTCTATCGGAAGCACTCCGAATATGCCGCCCTGTACAAGGAAAGAGAGAAACAGGGCATAATGGAATCTCCCGATCTCCGGGTGGTGGCGCCTGATGGGGAAGGGGCGAGAAGCCGGATCAAGGAGCTTGAATCATGGTGGAACGGCCTGGGCAGAAAGCAATTCGGCACACTCAGAGTTTTTCGGATCTCCGGCACAGGAGACCTGTCCAGTGTTCCGGAAAACGAGCGGATGGCGGAGGCCATTATGCGCGTGACTTTGCATGCAAGAGAAGAGGCTCGCCAGGGAGGGAAGGCCTTGTACCTCTCCCTCGCAGGGGGATGGAAGACCATGGCCGCTTATCTCCAGAAAGCGGGTTTTCTCTTTGGGGCTGATCGGCTGTTTCATCTTGTTCCCGATTCGGGGATGGAGCCGAAGCTCGAAGAGGCGTCCCTCCAGGAGATTGAGGGTTCCCCCGACCTCTTGAGCGGGCTCCATCCCATAGTGCTCGGGAATGAGCCCGCCGAGGAGCTTCTCTTCATCTCCAGCTCAGACTTTCCTCTTCCGGCCGGAGAGAATCCTCAAAGCATCCGACTCCCCGAGAACTCCCTTTTGCGTGAATTGGATGAGAAGCTCTCGGAAATGAGGAATGTGTCCCAGAATTTCTTTGTCTTTCAGCAGCTTTTTCGGCAGGACAAGCATGTGAATTTCCGGTGTCTCTATCGCCTGCCCGGATCCTTGTTGAAAAGGCTTCAGGACGAGCGGTTGGGTCATGAGGACAGTGACCAGGAACGGGATCTTCGCTGGCTCCGAAGCTTGCCCAAGGCGGACCTCCACACTCACCTTGGTGGCGCTGCCTCTGCCCGGGATTTGATTGACCTGGGTGAGGCGAACCTGCTTTCACCCGATTCAAGAGCCTGGATGGAGGGGTTGGAGGGGAAACGCGAGTTTCGGGACCTTTCTCTTCTCGTCGAAAGCAAAAAAACTCGGGAGATCCGGTCTCTCTTCGGGCTCGGCGAGCACTACCTGGAGGGGATCGGCGGCCTCGCCACCCTGGACCAGGTTCCGCCTTACATGGGAGTGAGCTACTTTCTCAGCCATTTCAAGGGGCGTCCCGACCTTCTCGAAAAAGTGATCTATGGCGATCTTGTTGAAAAGCGGCCATTCCGGGGAATCTCCCTTTCCAAATACTGCAATCTGGGCGCGCTCGGGGGATCGGCTATCCTGCAGACACCTGACTCACTCCGTCTGGCCGTCCGCCGTCTTCACGAATCGGCTGTGGCCGAGAATGTGCAATACATGGAGGTCCGCGTCTCACCCGCCAATTACACCCGTGGCGGAATGACGATCAAAGATGTGGTGACAGTGGTCCTGGATACCCTCAAGGCCTGTTACGGCGAGCCCGGGCAGAAGACCCGGTGCAAAACGAATCTTATCTTCATTGCCGCCCGCCATGCCGACCTTTCCAGAATCTCCCAGGAAGTGGCGGCAGCGGTGGTTTATGCTGGGAACTCTCCCGACGCCGGCAGCCAGTATGAGCCTTGTGTCGTGGGCTTCGATCTGGCCGGCGAGGAATCGAAGGAATTCCGGCCTGCAAGGTTTCGGACCTATTTTCTGCCTCTTTTCCGCAACTGTCTTCATATCACGATTCATGCAGGAGAAACGGATACTCATGAAAGCGTCTGGGAAGCCATCTATGAGCTTCACGCGGAACGAATCGGACACGGAATCACTCTTCGAGACGAGCCTGGCCTTCTGAGAATGGTGCGGGACCGGCAAATCGCCCTGGAAATGTGCCCCACCAGCAACACCCAGACCGGCTGGTTTCCCGATTTCTCGAAAAGAGAAGAGGGAGGCGAAAAGGCAAGACCTTATCCTCTCATGGAGTATTTCAGGGAAGGTCTGACGGTGACCGTGAATACAGACAATCGCGGCATCTCACGGACCGACCTTTCAAGGGAGTATCTGACAGCAGCCCATCATACACCCGGCGGCATTTCCCGCTGGGACATCCTTAATCTGGTCAAGTCGGGCTTCAAGTGCGCCTTCCTGCCCTTCGGAGTCAAGGAAGATCTTCTCGGGAAAGCGGACCTCGAAATCCTGGGGCTCCTCAGTCACGGGGAGAGCTGAAAAAAAAAGGCCAATGCCACCAAACCCGGATCACTCCGCCCCGATCAATCAAGCTACGCCTTTTCGGGGATCTCCACATGACAGGAAGTTCAAGTGAAACCGGTTCCGCTTCAAGTCCCACGTGGGAGCGCGTCCAGAATAAAGCAGGTGTTTTCAGCGGGGCTAAGGCCCGCCGGGGTAGGAGTCAGGAGCCCCGTAGCTTGGATGGCAGGGAGGAGGGAGACCGAATTTCTGAAGCCCATTGACAAAGCCATCTTCGGGATGGTGAGCGAGTCACCAGGCCGCAACGTGAGTGAACGCAAGGTAGCCTAGAAAGGGACGAACTCCGGAGGCCGAGCTTCTTCCCACGAAGCGAAGGCAGCATGTGCAGTCGAAATCTGACCGAAACGGCGGCACACTCCGGCGGGGTGGTAGCGGCGGCATGAAGGATAGGAAAATCGTTTTTCTCTGTCCAGTGGTTTCCACGGGAAAGCGGAAACTCCTACCCCGATTTTCGGGGTTCTGAGGGGTATTTTTCTATTTCAGGTGTATGGGTGTATGGAAGTGACATTGAGGCGGGGAAAAGATCGAAAAATCGAGCTCATAGATGGGTGATGCCGCGTTTGCGGGGTCCTTTCCGTTCCTTTCAGCCACTCTATTTGCCCTTATCCAATTTTGGCGGTGAAAGCTCGTAGTAGCTAAGTAACTCTTGTATGTATTCTCTCATTCCGTCAAGCATTACCACCAATTTCCGCTGCTTTACTCATAATGCCCTCACTTTCTATCCCGAATGAAGCCCGATTTTTACCCTTGAGAATATTATACCATCAAGCACGGAACAATTCAATACTTTGAGACAATTTTCGAATTGACATCCGCTAAATTGTATGTTATGATTTGATATAGTAGATGACTACAATATTTTGAAAGCATTGTCAAGGGTGATTCAAATGGAAGAAAAATTACTCACAATAAGAGAAGCCGCCGCCAGATTTGAACGAAATCCTGAGACTGTTCGGAGATGGATCTGGTCGGGCAGATTGCCTGCCCGAAAATTGGGGAACCAGCTTTTCATAAGAAAGAATGATCTGGATGGTCTGAGACAATTTGAGGCATCTGCAAAGAATTCCGATTTTCTGAAAAGATCGAAGGCTCTGCGGAAGAAGATTCTTGCAAGAACTGGGGAAGTTTTCGATATTTCAAAGCTCATAGAGGATACCAGGGTTAGGGGAGATACCGATAATGATATGCATTGATGCAAGCCTTGCGCTCATCTGGCTGCTTCCGGCGCAATTCGATGAGAAGGCTGATGCCCTGCGAGAGAAATGGGACAATGAGAACCAGAGAATCATAAGCGCTCCTCTGTTCAACGCCGAGGTAACATCCGTCCTGCGGGAGCAGGTCTATTTCAAAAGACTTCTTCCTGAAGATGGGAAGGAGGCTTTTGAAATATTTCTTTCAATGGGTGTGGAAATCGCAAAAGACTCCCCCGGATTGCAAAGAAAAGCCTGGCAACTGGCTAATAAATTCAACCGCCCGAAAACCTATGATATGCAGTATCTTGCCCTGGCGGAGATCAAGGATTGTGAATTCTGGACAGCGGATAAAAAGTTATTTAACGCTCTAGGAAATAAAGCCCCGCGCCTGAAATATGTAGGAGCCTTATAGTAGCCTTCATGATCCTTGGCGAAAATCACTCACAAGATACCAGAGATTACTGCGTGAAGGATAGGAAAATCGTTTTTCTCTGTCCAGTGGTTTCCGCGGGAAAGCGGAAACTCCTACCCTGATTTTCGGGGTTCTGAGGGGTATTTTTCTATTTCAAGTGTATGGGTGTATGGAAGTGACATTGAGGCGGGGAAAAGATCGAAAAATCATGCCCGGGCTGTCGGCCTGTTTTCCTTGAAGTTTCAAGCGTAGATGTATTCGTGAAAATAGGCGTCGGCGGGAATCTCAGGATCAACCGTGTACGGCGCCCAGGTCTCCGCCACATGTTTTAGGGTTGATCCTCTTTCATCTCTGGAATACGGCGATCTCAGTCCTTCCTCTTGCGGCAATGGAATCTTAAACGGCGGCGCCCTTCTCGGATAG
>JACPDT010000011.1 GCA_016183865.1 Armatimonadota bacterium
GGGGTGACGACGGAGCGTGGCCCTCCGTTGCGCGCAAAAAAAAGGACCCCGCCTTTTTCCCGGCAGGGTCACTGGGGTAGGGGGATGGGGTAAAACCGTCATCGAGATGACGGTATCTACATTCGCTTCCGGGTACAGGCTGGATTCTGTTCATGTATTCACGACAAGAGATGACAGAGGGATGAAAAAAAGATCACAGAGCGATGACATTGGGGCCTGAAATGTAAACCCTCTGTGAAAACTAAGTGGGTTGAGACATAAATAACATCATGATTTGGCGATGGATGCGACGCGCCAAGGTGTGATGGGATTTGTGTCTCGACTCACTGAGCTGTGGGGGAAAAGACTTTTCCTTCCACGATTTGGAGATAGAGCTTCACGGTTTCCGAATTGGGGGTCAGATTCAAGTCCTTTTTCAATACCTCTGTGCAAAGGTGGTATTGCCTCACTGCTTCGTCCCGCCGGCCCATCCCCCAGAGGCAGCGCATCATCTGAAAGTGAGCATCTTCCCTGGCCCGATCGAAAGCAAAGATTTTCTGGCAATAATGAATGCCTGTCTCAAAGGCCCCCTTATTGGCCAGATACTCAGCGAGCTTGATCAGGGACTTCAAATAGGCCTTCCTCAACCGATCGCGATGATAAAGAGGCCATTCATCATCCAGGTTGTCGTCCAGGTAGTCGGCGGCATAAAGACGATCCGCCTTTTGATATTCTCCAATGGCTTCCTCTTCATTCCCCTGAATGGAAAGGAGCTGTGCGAGCTTGACGTGCCTCTCAAACTCCTCCACATCGAGCCAGTATTTGCTTTCCACATTGAAGCAGTAGTAGTTCCTCTTGAAAACAATGTAGTTGGAGGTTCCACCCTCGGCAAGGTGCGGCTCGAGTGCTCTGCGTAGCCGATAAACGGTGGTATACAAGCTCTTTCTGGCCTTGTCCACGTCCACATTCGGCCAGAACATGTCCAGAAGGCGATCTTCCGACACAGGCCTTCCGTTATTGGAGACCAGATATGCGAAAAGGCTCTTGGATTTCTTTGTTTTCCACTCTTCCTCCTGGATCAGCTCATCACCCCTGAAAACGCGAAAAGGACCAAATCCATAGATTCTCAGCGGAAGAACCTGTCGCCTTTCTTGAGCCTTTCCATGAGGAAGAGATTCAAGCTCAACAACACTTCCCCCGACTAATTCAAGTATTTTTCCGCAATATTCCGTTTTTTTCTTTGATTTCACCATTTCTGGGAGCATCTCAGAAATGCCTTCAGCTCGAAGGAAATAGCGCTCAAAACCGAGACGCTCGGCCAGAGTGAGCGCTTTTTCCAGATAATCAAGGAACTGAGCCTGTTCTTCTTTTCGAAAATGATAATTAGAGAGGAGGTAATAGGCCTGGACGAGATCGTAGAAGTGCTCGGGCCACAAGTCCAGGTAATCGAAAGCCATGATAAGAAGGTCCTTCCCCTCTTCCGGCTTGCCCCTGGAAAAAAGAACCGACCCCGCGGCTACCAGAGCCTTCCCAAGGAGCCCGCCCATTCCGCTTTCCTTCGCCAGGTGCAAGGCGCCTCCGGTTAGGGTTTCCGCATCCTCGACAAGACCCTTTCTTGAATACAGGGAAGCCATTCCGAGCATGGCCAGAACCGAGACTTCTTCGGTCAGCGGCTCCTGATGAGCTCCCATCAGCTCCTCAAAAACATCCTGAGCCCCGGCATATTCCTCAATTTCGAGTAAAAGGTAACCGAGATTCAGGAGACCAAACCCCTTTTCCAGGTGCCCTTCTGTTGTGCGAACCTGAATGGCCGCGAGCTTCTCTTCGAGGGAACCATTGGAAACAAGGGAAATGAGGGCCTCTACCGCCTGGGCATCGAACTGAACGCTCTTGCCCTCCCGCAGTATTCTCAAAGCTTCGTCCTGAGAAAAGGCGTCTCTGTGCGGACGGGAGCTTGTCAAGCTCTCAAAGGCGTCACAAACGGCCAGGACCCTGGATTCCAGGGGAATCTCATCCCCTTTCAAGCCATCGGGGTATCCGGCGCCGTCAGGACGCTCGTGATGATACAGGATGATGGGGATGACCTTGCGGAGGCATTCCAGAGGCTGAAGGATCTCGACGACCGCCGCTGGATGAAGCTTCACCTGCTCATACTCTTCGGGGGTGAGAAGACCCGGTTTTCCGAGAACGGCCTCGGGAACCTTCAGATACCCGAGATCGTGCAGAGGTCCGGCCAGCGCGGTGCGGTCGGCGTCCAGCCCCAGAACCCTGGCCGTTCCTAGAGCCAGGCGAGTCACCCGCAAACTATGGTTGCTTCTGAAGGAGTTCCGACTTTCGAGAGACGAAGAGATGGTCCGGAGTGCCGCGAGGTACTCCTCTTCAACCTTCTTCCGGAGGGAAAGCCCCTGTTTCCTAATGCCGTAATCTTCGAGCCGCCGCCCGATTCGCCGGGCGACTTCGACCCTGTCTTTGACAGGAAAAGTCTCCTCAACCGCCTTCTTGATTCCATGAGTGAAGGCGTCCCTTCCAACAAAGCCGGAAATGAGGTACCCCGTGCCTTCCTGCGCCTTTTTCGTCGAGGTTCGGCGACTGGAGCCCCTGGCCGTGTATAGAACCAGATCATATGTTTTCTGTTTGGAAGTAAGAATCGCCTCAGGGATATCCTTTACCGCATCCACCCGATACCGACCATCTTTCAGGGAGATCTCGAGGGCTTCCCTGGTCGGCTCATCGGAATCAATCACCAAGATATGCTCATCCATGATTACAAGATTCCAGAATATGTCTCGCAATCCTGCCCGCAGCCCCCGGTGGACCCATCCTTATTTTTCCGGCCTCCTCCATCCGCGCAGCCCGTTCGGGATCGGAAAGAATCGCCAGGACTTCGCCGGCTATGGCGGAAGGGCGATCAGGGACCACAGACACGGCATCGCCGAGCAGATCCTTCTGGCGGGACCTGTACCAGGTGGCATAACCCCGTTCCAGGCGATCAAAGGCGACAGTCGGTTTTCCGAGGCCGACGGCCTGCTCGTTTCCGGTACCTGCCTGACCAAGTACAACGGACGAGCTCGCAAGGACATCTCCAAATCGCTCGCGAAGGACCCTGACTCTCAGCCCGTTTTTTGACAGTATGGCCACGACTCCCGAAGCGGAATCACCTGAAAGAGCTGTCCCAGGGAGCAGCTTCCAGGATCTCGGCGAACCTGTTTGGAGAAAACGGTCCAGATCGAGAGAATTCGGCAGGGCGACCAGAAATTCGAGTGGAAAACCCGCTTCCCTGCTCAAGACTTCAACGGTGTCCAGGATAACGGGAAAATCGTCATAAGCGGATTCCCTGCTGCCAGGCAAAATTCCAAGCACCCGAGCTCCGGAGGGAAAACCGATGTCTTCCCCCGTGAAAGTCAAGCTGTCCATCATGGCATTCCCTACGTAAACCGCTCTTACTTTCTGTGAAACCAATCGGTCCGCCGTGGGCTGGTCTCTCGGAAAAACGAGCCTGCATGAGCGGAGCAGAAAAATCTCAAGAAGAGAATAAGGGGCCACATATACCGATTTGGCGGTGCCTACGAGAAGTGTGGGCGCCTGCAGGAAAAGAGAGGTGAGCAGGACAGGATACAAGTCTCCGACGCAAACACATAATGAGATTCTCCTCCGGGACTTGCGCAAATACTCTGCCTGGTCGAGTGTCAAGGAGAGCAAGCCCGCCCGAAGGTCCCGCATGATGTTGGTCCAGTTGAAATTCCCGATGATCCCATCGCTCGGCATGCGGCGGCGGGGACCGACAACTCTTATCCCCTTCTGTGAGTAGATCGTTCCATCGCCTACGAGGGGCATGGCAACGAGATCCACTTTTGGAGCTAGGGCGGACACCTCCTCCATGATCGCTGCAGAGATCGTGTCCTCACCGTAGCCGTTGCTCACAAAGAGAATCGTTTTCATGTTCGCGTTGATTTCACCACAGAGGCCATCCTTCCCTGATTTTACCACTTCGATTTGCGTGATCGGGAAGATCGCGACTCGGACCCTCTCACCGGAATGAGGCGCCCCTGGATGTCCAGAATTCGGCCCGGATTCCCTTTTTCATTCACAAGGACTTCGATTCTGCCCAGGTATCGCCCCCTCGCCCCCGCCTGGACGATCGTCGCCCCGTTCACCCTGACAGGGCTTTCCAGGACCGTGTGGCTGTGTCCGCCGATGATCAGGTCCAGTTCGGGAACCTCCTTTGCGAGGCGAAGGTCGTCCCTGTATCCCAAATGAGACAGGACGATAAGCAAGTCCGTATTTTCCCGAAGCTTTCGGGCCAGGGAAAACGCAGTCCGAAAGGGATCGAGGAATTTGAACTTCGTAAGCCAGGTCCAGGAGGAATTCTCCGCGTATTGGGGGACCGTGAGACCGATCAAGGACAGGCGCACTCCATTCACATCGAGCTGAGCATAAGGTTTCAGAATATTCGTGCTCGCACCTGAGAGGTCCACGATATTGGCCGACAGAAAAGGGAAATTGACCTGAGATGCTCTTCTGGCCAGAACTTCCCTGAAATAGTGAAACTCCCTGTTTCCTACAGCCATGGCGGCATAACCTGCAGCACTCATCGTGTCCAGGATCGGCTCCCGCATACGAAAAACAGAATTGCTCCCGGCAATGGCATCGCCGGAATCCACCAGAAGGTGATGTCCGTTCCTCCTGATCTCCTCGCCCAGGGAATCTCCCCAGGAGTTGTGAAGATCATTGGTGTGCAGAATAATCAGTTCTGCCGTAGCCACAACGACTCCTATAGTATAATTTTTGCATACATTATGATCGTCATCAGAGCAAAGTAAATCAAAGTATGTACCTCAGAGCGCCCAATCACAGCCCAGGAGAAGGTGCCGAGTGCCGGATGGTAAGGGGTCTTCCTCGGAAGGAGACGGTGGACTGCCTGAGCGTACCGGTGATAACCGTCACCGAACTGGGTCAGAAGATAGCTCTCCTCCAACGGAATAATGGCGCCATAGATCAGGCTGTAGAAGAAAAGGAGAAGCACAAGGAACAGGAGGCGTGTCCACAGTGAAACCACTCCGCAGGACATGAGAAAAAAACCGAAACCCATAATAAAGTTCCCGAGATAGAGCGGATTCTCGACATAGCCATAGGGGCCGGCAGTCACGAGATAAGGTGCGCAGACTTCGGAGGACCGGGTAGTGCCGCCGGCATATCCTACACCCCAGATGCGAAGAGCCTCGCCGAAAAGCGCGACAATAAAGCCAATAACGAAAGACCTGACACTCGGTCTCCCCCACACGAGGAAAACAACGACAAGGGGCAGAAACAAAAAACCCCGCCATCGAAATACAACGGCGCTCACCCGTGGAACACCCCGACTTCCACTGTGCGGCCAGGGGTCCCGGGAATCCGTGCAACTTCCAGAATCGTATCCGCCACCCTCTCCACAGCTCCCTGATTTCCCATGAGTTGCTGAAGCTCCCTGCTCATACGCTCCCGCTTTCCCTTGTCCATGAGCAAATCCAGGACGAAACGGGTCAGCACGCCGGGATCCCTGTCCAGGCGGACTTCAGGGACAATCTCCCGTCCGCAGAGGCGATTCGGCAGAGCGGCGAACTTGACGCGTCTTGCCAGTTGTTTCAGATACTGCTGTTTCAGGAAAGTTCCGACAAAGGGCGCGGCGCCGAGAAGTCCGAAAATCCCTCCCATGGGGACCGCCTTGGGGAAGAGGGCCGAAAGAGCCACCACCATGGGAGTGCCGAGAAAAGCGAGCTCCGCCGTGTTCGTACCCGGAATCGTGAGGACAAGATCGGATGCGCTCATCACCTCATACTGCATTTTCTGCACCAGAAGGACGGAGACACCACCTGCTGTCGTGATTCTTGGGCGGCCATCCCTGAGAAGCTTTCCTGTCGTTCCCACAAATTTCCCATCGGAAGTCAGGGGAGGAAGCGCCTTCTCCACTCCGCAGAGAGTCACAAAGGGAGAGAGAGCCAGGACAAACTGGGCGTCAGGGACGCGGCAAGCCACATCTTCGGCAACCTTGAGAAACACGGGAAGACTGTACTGTATCAGTGGGAAACGGCTTCCCGGAAAGAGTCCGATTATGGGTTGCTCCAGACTCAAGCCGCACAGGCTCGCCGTTTCCTCCCGACGGAGGGCAGGGCTGGCTCCCTCAATAGTCAAATTGCCTACAACTCTGATTTTCTCCGGTTTCACACCGACACGGACAAAACGATCTCTGGCCTCTTCATCGGCAACCATGCAAATCCGGAACCGATTGTTCAGTCTGGATGAACGGACCGTGTAGCCGATGACCGGGTACCCCAGTCTCCCTGCCAGAAGGAAGGCGTGAAGAATATCACCCCCCAGAAATACCACGATCCCTGACTGGGAAGGCGTGTAGTGTGCACTTCGCTTTGACAGAACATATCCCAGGTATTCCCGTGGAGAAAGAACGGTGTGGACGCCGGGGATGCTCTCCGCAAATTCCGTCTCCGCCCCGCTGGCGAAGGGACAAGGGGTGAGAACGACGATGATTCTTACGTCAGGCGCCTTTTCCTTGACTTTTCTGACGGTAGTGGCTACCCAGGACGCAAGCTCTCCGGGGCTATTTGAGAGAATGACAATATCCACTTTGGCCCACCTTTTTGTCTTCGATATCTTTCCAGCCCGCTGTCTCCGCCACCACATCGGCTACTCGCTCCATCACACCAGGCTGACCAAGCCTGGAACGAACAAGGTCCATGTTTTTTCTCATCTCCGCCAGGGCGCAAGGATCGCGCAACAAATCCAGGACGGCCCGGGCGAGAGTATCGGCCTTCACGCGCTCCTGAAGGTATTCGGGAACAATCTTTTTTTCTGCGATCAAGTTGGGCAAGCCTGCATAAGGCACTTTTACCACCAGCCGCAGGACCATCCAGGTAAGACGCGAGAGTTTATAAACAATGACCATGGGCTTGCCGAGGCAGGCAGCCTCGAGTGTAGCGGACCCTGAAGTGACCAGGAGGAGGTCGCAAACGTTCATGGCATCATACGTCAGACCTTCCACCAGAGATACGGCTTGTCCGATGGAAGCCTTCGATATTTCTCGTACTACCCTGTCTCGTAGATACCGGGTGGCGATGGGCAGGACGAACCGAATTTCCGGCATTTCACGCAACAGCAGGGAGGCTGTTGCGAGCATCTCGGGGAGAAGATAACGAATTTCGTGATCCCTGCTCCCTGGAAGAAGGCCTACTATGGGTCCGCCTCCCGTCAATCCGAAACGCTCCAATGCCTCATCGCGGGATGCGGTGGGTTGCACCAGATCCACAAAGGGATGGCCGAAGAAGAATGCTTCTTCCCCCGCCTTCCGGTAGACCGATGCCGTAAAAGCGAAGGTGGCAATTACGCGGGTTACCAGTTGAGCAATTTGCCTGGCTCTCCGAACGTTTGCACTCCACGCAGAAGGAGGAAAAAAGTAAACTGTGGGAATCCCCAGTTTCCTGGCAAATCTTGCAAGGCGCACATTGAAAGCCGGAGAATCAATCAAGACAATGACATCAGGGGGATCCGTTCTGATGAGTTTCTTCACATCCCAAAAGGCCCTCAACCATCCGGGCACTTTTTGAACTGCTTCCATTATGCCGATGGCCCCCCAGCCGGAGCTGTCATGGAGAAGTGACACCATCTCCTTGCGAAGGCCGTCGCCGCCGATTCCTGTGGGCTGAATCTCAGGGAATCTCTTGCGAAGTGTGGAAATGAGCGAGGCGCCGTGCAAATCTCCGGATGCTTCTCCCGCCACCACCAGGATCTTTTTTCCCACGCGCTTCCTCTCTGCCTACTTAGTGGCCCACGACGTGAATAACGTCAATGATTTGGCGATGGATAAAACGCGCCAGGGCGTGATGGAATTTGTGTCTGGGGTCACTTGGACTCCAGATTCAAGGAGCACAGTTCTGACGGTCCGGAAAACGCCGCGTGCCCGGTTGTCCGCGCAGAGTGGCCGAATGAAGACGAGCCGCGCCTGAGGATCCCTCGCCTGGTCGGATTCCTGAGAAAGCCGAGCAAATAGGTCAACTCCTGACTTGCATTCAGGTTCGAATCTATCTCCTCCAAAGCCTGGGACACGGTAAGACCGGAGCGATAAAAAATCCGATAGGCATGTTTCAACTCTTTTCGAACTTGTGCCGAAATGGCGTGTCTTCTGAGCCCCTTGCTGTTGATGCCGCATACCCTGGCAGGTTGCCCTTCAACCAGCAGATAAGGAGGAACATCCTGCACGATTTTTGTATACCCTCCCACCATGGCAAGACTCCCGATCCGAACGAACTGATGGATGCCGGCCATTCCCCCCAGGACTGCTTTGTCCTCCACCGCTACGTGGCCGGACAAGCCACAGGCATTGGAGATGGTCACTTCATTGCCGATGGAGCAATTGTGTCCGATGTGGGCGTAAGCCATGATGAGATTGCCGTTGCCGATTCGAGTCTCACCGCCCTCCGAGCCTCGGTTTATGGTCACATATTCCCTGATCACATTCCGATCTCCGATGCGGACAGTTGTCTGCTCTCCGCCGTACTTGAAGTCCTGAGGCTCCGTGCCGATAACGGCGCCGGCGTAAATCTCGCATTTTTCACCGATCTCAGTCCACCCGTCTATCACCACGAAAGGGCCTATTCGGGACCCGGGCCCCACCTTCACACTGGCCCCAATGATGGAATACTCTCCAATCTGCACGTCGGCTGCGACTTCGGCAGAGGGATGGACAATTGCTGTAGGATGAATCATGATCAAACAACCGCTCCTGTCAGGGCATCATAGCCAACTCCCGGGCCAGACGATTTTCCCGGGAGCAGACCAGTTCCATATTATCTATGATCCTCAGAGCCAGATCGAGCGCATTCTTCCCATCCGCTCCGGTAACAACGGGTTTCCCTTTCCCAGTGATGGAATCAAGAAAATTCACGATTTCCAGTTTCAGAGGCTCGTCCTTGCTGATCAGAGGCTGCTCTTCCACAACTTCCCTGCGATAACAAGCCTTTGGATTGAAGACGAAATTCCCTGAGACCTGTCGGCGAAGGGTGATGTTCTGAGCCATGTAATCCAGGCTGATGAAAGCATCTTCCTGTGTAATCTCCAATCCTCTCACCTTTTCCGCGCTTACCCTGCTGGCGGAGAGGCCCACGAGACAACCGTTTTCGAAGAGCAATTGAGCCTGGGCAATGTCTTCATAGTTTGAATACACGCTGAGGCCCAGGGCATGCACTCTCTTGACCGGCGCCTTGACTACGCTGAGAACGATGTCCAGATCGTGAATCATGAGCTCCAGGACGACTCCAACATCCAGGTTTCGTGTGGTGGGAGGACCCATTCTGTGGGCATCAATGAAAACCGGCTTGGTTACGAGCCCGCGCAAATCCTTGACCGCCGGATTGAATCGCTCGATGTGTCCGATCGCCAGCAGGACGCCGGCCGAGCGGGCAATTCGAATCAAATTCTCAGCCTCCAGGAGATTTTTCGTCATAGGCTTTTCCAGCAATACGTGAACTCCCTGTTCGAGGAAATCCTTGGTAATCTGGTAATGGAGAAAGGTGGGAACAGCGATATTCACGGCATCAACCTGACCGAAAAGCTTTCGGTAATCGAGGTGATATTTGGTCTTACATTTCTTGGAAACTTCCCTGGCTATGACCTCGTTGGTATCTACGAGGCCGACCAGCTTTACCCGGGGATCTTCCGAGCATACCCTGGCATGGTGCTGCCCCATCCTTCCGACACCCACGACTCCCACTCTGATCTGGTGCAATGGAATTCCTCCTTAATCTCCCTGAGAAAGCGTGTGGGGACGCCACTCAAGGACTGATTCTGTCCACTAAAGCGAAGATGATCGTTCCTTCCGCGACAAGATTGCCGTTTACCCTGGCAATGGCCCTTAACTTCCCAAAGGTTCCCTTCGAATGACACAACTCTACTTCCATTAACAACTGATCACCCGGCACGACAGGTCTTCTGAACTTGAAATTTTCGATCCCGGCAAGAAAAGGAGTCTTTTCGCTATACTCCAGGTTGGAGAGCATCATGATGCCCCCCACCTGCGCGAGAGCCTCCACGATGAGGACACCGGGCATGACGGGCTGATCAGGAAAATGTCCCATAAAGAAGGGCTCGTTAAAGCTCACATTCTTGACTCCGATGGCCCGTTTCTTGTTTTCGAGCTCCAGGATTCGGTCCACCAGCAGGAAAGGATATCTATGGGGAAGTATTCGCTGGATTCCCTTGATGTCAAGGGTAGTTTCGGGTAAGCTCTCCACCTTCGTTTCCATCGTTTCCATTATTTGCCGCCTTCATCCTGTCTTGATCGTTCCGCAAGACTTCTTGCGAACTCGACATTGACTTTGTGGCTGGTTTTGACTGCCACGATTTGCGTCCCATCGAATCTGCATCCGGTTCTGGAGCGATGCGCCTCGTGCCAGATCGTTCGCATACAACTCCTGCACTTCTTCAAGAAAGCCAAAGGTGCGGGCCGGAGCAATTTCCCTGGCGAAGCACTCGGGATCCAGCATTAAATCGAACCTCTGCATACCTATGAGAGGATGTGGAAATTCTGCAACATAAGTAAAGCTCAGCCCCCCATCCGTGGGAAGTGCAAGAATATACGCATCATCCAGAGCCAGGCATAGCGGTGATGACAGAGTATGTGTCATCACACCTATATCCTGGTGCTTTACACCCAACTCCAGCAGTGTCTCAACAAAGGTGAGGGCGCTTCCATCGAAGGCTGGCACCTCAGGCCCATCGAGATGGATACTCACGTTGTCGAGCCCCAACGCCCAAATCGCAGCCAACAGGTGTTCCACGGTCTTGACCTGAACGCCGTTTCGTCCCAGCGTCGTGCTTCTTCGAGTCTCCATAATCGAGCTCACATCGGCACGAATCAGGGGCAATCCGTCTGCGTCGGTTCGTTGAAAAACGATCCCTGTTCCAGGTGGAGCAGGTTTAATCGTAAGAGAAACCGCAAGGCCCGTATGCAATCCGGTACCGGACAGACTTCCCTCTTTTCCCACAGTGCATTGCGGGCGAAGACTACTTTCTCCCTTTGTCACGATTTTCCCTCTTTAGCAGGCATCTGTGCAGAAATCTTGCCACAGAGACACAGAGTCGCAGAGACGTCATTTCCTCACCCTGTCCAACTCGCGCAGAACGTCCGACGTGATGTCCGCACCCCCAAACTCCCAACCCAGGTCGGTAATCACCAGTCCCAACCCTCGCTTCCTGGCTACCTTGCAGGCTGCTTGCCGTACCTCGTCGGTCAACCGTTCCTCCCAGGCATCACCTTTCGCTGTCGGTGATTTGGAAGGATCTCCGAGGGCCAGGTCGGAACCTCTGCCGGAGAATTCCCCATTTCGATCCGGCAGCTTCTCACTCAGGCTTCTGTACTTCCCCCACCGAATCATGATTTGCCCCGGCCTTATGACCCCCGCAATGAAGGATTTGGGCATTTGGGAAAAAAGAGCAGGGACCATCCATGCGAGACAAAAAGAAAGAAACAGAAGCAGGAAAACAAGAAAGGCGATCTTTGAACCTCTGCTCACCTTCACCTTACTTCTTGATCGCTTCCAGGGCCCAATCGGTCAAATCCAGGCAATCTCCCTTTGAGTAGTAGGAGCCCAAAACCACTCTGACCTTCTTCTCACCGGCGATGCGGGCCACTTTTTCCTTGATCTCGGCCAGAATGTTCAGGAATAATTGCTCCCGCTGATGTCGGAGGCCCTCCAATTCGTCCCTGGCGGTTTCTTCACCGGTTCCGCCCTTGTCTCCCTTCTTCAGGCCCTCTTTCTTGAGATCTTCCACGGTCTTGTCCCTCGTTTGCCGGAGCTCACCCTCCATTTTCCCCTTTTTCTCGTAAAGCTCTTTCAGAATGGTCTCCCGCTCCTTCTCAAAGTCCTCCCGAATCTTCTTCTGCCTGCGGGCCCATTCCGCCTGAATCTCGCCTGCCAGCATTTCCTGGCGTTTCCTGAAATCGCTTTCGAACCGGCCTATGAGTGCCTGTTTCCGATCGGCAAACTCCTTCTTCATAGAAGGGAGCTCCGCACTCCCTGGGCCTTTCTGTCGCAATCTTTGCATCAACTCCGCCTTCTTCGCTTCCAGCCTGGCCCCGTACCTCTTGCTCAGCTCCTCTTGAAAAGCCCGCATTTCCTGCTCAGACCGTGCTACTTCTTTTTTCTTTATGACTTCAAAAGCGGAGGACAATTCTTTTGCCTTTTCGTCCTTCCTGGCTTGCTCTTCCTTGTACAAGACTTCCAGTTGTTTCTCAATCTCCGCGATCTTCTCCTTATCCGTGGCGGCCATGCGCTTGAGCTGCAAATTCACTTTCTCTTGCTGGTTTGCCCTGAGGGCTTCCTGGACCTCCCGTTGCATGTCGGTATCGAGCTTCTTTCGCTCCTCGTCCAGGACTCTGGTCAACTGCGATTCTATCTGTTCTTTCTTTGCAGCGAACTCCTGATCGCGCAACTTAGCCAGGGACTGGGCGTAGGCATCCAACTCCTTCTGGGCGTCTTTCTGTCCCTGGGATATGGATTGGCCGATCTTGCCTTGAAGATCGAGGACGGAACCTCTCAAGTCCTTTTCGATCCTTCCAACTGCTTGAGCTCGTCCATCTCCCTCTGCCTGGCCCGGGCCTGGAGGGCCTGAAGCTTCGAGGCCGCCTTTATGGCGTCCTTCTCAAGCTTCCTCTGCATCAGCTCCCTTTGGGACTTGATTTTCATCAATCCAGACAATGCCTCATCCCGCAATTTTCCGGCACTGCCTTTGACTCCCCCGGGTCCCCCAATCTCTTGAATCACGCGATCGGAAAGAGCCATCTTTTCTTCCATTTTCTGGATTTCGCCATCGAGCCAGGCCAGCTTCTTCCAGGAGGGGTGGTTTGAGACCAGGGCCTGGAGGTCCACAACTCCAAGGGCGGACTCTTCAACCCCTGTCCTGGCGAAAGCCCCTGTGTGATGCCACAATGTCCTTGCGGAAACGGCCAATAGCACCGCCCCAACAAGAACAAGCACACACGAAAGAAGCCATTTGGTCATGGGTTACTCTCCCAACTTCTGGATCACCAGGGGAGTAATATCTTTCCCGCCGAAGAGGACCTGCGGCTTGTCGAGAACAAGGCTCAAGCCGACGGCCTTGGCGGTGTCCTGAATCGTTTCATCAATCCGGCTGAAAAGAGGCTGGACGCTCTCCGCCTTCTTTTTTGCAAGGGCCTGATTATATTTCTCCATCAGTTCCTTTTGATACCGTTCGCTCGTGCCGCGGGCTTCGGCCTCGAAATGCACCTGTAACTCCTTGTAAAATTGCATATACTCCTGATGGACCCTTCTGACCTGTCCTAGCTCCAGGATCTTTCCCTGATCCACGAACCCTACCTTGCCCGCTGAGGCAACCGTCATGTCTGCGGGAGGAAACTCCTTGCCGGAGCGAAACTTCTTGATCACATCACGGGTGATGTCCCTTACCCCGCACACCACGATACGGCCGTCCAGGACGATGTCCAGTTTTCGTTCCCGCGCCACAGCCGCCACGCAAGCGTCCCTTCTCCCGATGAGGGGAGCCAGAAGTGTCTCCTGCTCGGACAGAAGCTTCTGATTATATGTGGTCATCAATGCTTCAGTCCTGGGACTCTGGGGATTCTCTTTCTTGAGGGCCTCTTCCATCTCTTTTTCCAGTTTGCCGCGAGTTTGTTCCAATTGGTCCAAAGTGGCCTTGAACTCGGGAACTTTGGCCAAAGCATCCATGTCAAGCGAGCCAAAAGGAGAATAGGGTTGAAACAAGCGAGGATAGAGAAGGAAACCTGCGATCCCGAGAACCAGAACCCCAGTAATCGGCAAAATTACGCTTAATACTGTTTTTTTACGCAAGGCTCAAGGCTCCCTCGACTAGAATGTCTGACCGATTCCAATGGTTGTCCTTTGGCCTTCCTTGCCTCCCAGCGAATAGTCCAGACGAATAATTCCAAGGCCCAGATTGGGCAGGCTGATTCTCACACCGACACCGTAATCACTGTTCAGGTCCCCAAGACTGAACTTCTGTCCAGGGGCCCAGGCGTTTCCTGAGTCGTAGAAAGCCGCACCTGATAAGACTTTGCTCTTCAGGAGCGGAAAGCGGTACTCGGCATTGAACACCAGCATTCGATCTCCGATAAAACGGTTCAGGGAATATCCTCTCAAGGTGTCCGAGCCCCCCACGACATACATCTCAGTTATGGGAACATTGCCGGTCGCCCGTCCCAGGAGAAGTCGAAAAGCAATCGTGTGCTTCTTCCGTAATGGGAAATACTTCCTTGTCTCCACCTGGACTTTTGTGAAATCGAAAGAGCCTCTGAACAGTCCCCCTGCTTTTTCCACAGAAGCGCTGTGATAGGCACCTGTGTGAGGATCCCAGACATCGTCGCGGTTGTCGAAAATGCCTGCGAGAGTCATGCTGTTGATCGTTCCGGAGGACAGGAAAGGCGAGATTATGGGGAACTCCGTCGTGGGAGTGGCGAATGTATCCACCTTTTCCCTTCTTGCCGTGACGAATAGCCGCGTCTCCTCATTCAGGGGGCGCCCTAAGGTCACATTTCCACCGGTCCTTCGGTCCTCATACAACGCATATTGAACGGGATCCGTGTCAGGCAGCGTTTGTCGCTGCTCAAAAAGATGGGTATTGTAAAGATTGAAGCCCATGGAAGTCTCCTTCTTGTCAATAAAGGGGTCCATGTAGCCCACGGCGAAGGAAGAAATCCTCACACCGCGCTGCCAGGAAAAGTAGCCGCTCCGCCCGGTTCCTCCAATGTTTCTCTCCGAAACTGAAATGGAACCCATCAGGCCGCCCCTGTTGGACCCGCCGCCGCCGCTGTAGCCCAACCCGAAGGAGGCCTGTCCTGTCTTCTGTTCCTTGACCTTCCAGTCCAGAATCACTTTCCCAGGCTCGTTGTTCTGAAGGACATCCCCTTCCCTGGTTCTGACGGTGCGCAGAACCACATATGTCTTGGTCTTGGTGTTTCCGGTGACCTTCATGGCCTCGACCTTTGCTTCGGTCACAATGATCTTCACTACCCCTTCCGGGGTTACATTGCTCTTCAGACCATCCAGAAGATAGTCCTGGGATTTGTATTTCTCGGCGATTCTTCCCATGTCTTCCTCAAGAACCTGCTGGTTGAACAACTTTCCAGGGGACGTTTTCACGAGGCTCTTCAAGTCCGTTTGAGAGAAAACGGTGGCCCCTTCGATCACAACGTCCTTGACAAAGGCCCCTTCCTTGATCTTCAAGATCAACTTTCCTTCGGGAGTCCATTTTACGTCTGCGATGTGCTGATTACCGACTCCGCCGTATCCCAGATCTTCATAGTAGTTGTTGATCTCAATAAGATCTTCATAAAGAACCTTTGTGTTCAATATCTTGCCCTGGACCGTTTTCATCAGGCTCCGAATCTTCTCCACCGGTACGATTTCAGTCCCCGAGATCTCGATTTCCCGAATTACCGGGTTCTCCAGAACCTGGAAAGTGACGGCAAGTCCGCCTTTGTAAGGGCGGGAATCCACCCGGACATCGGTGAAATATCCGGTGTCGAAAATGGCCTGCAAGTCTTTCTTCAACTGCTCGGGCCCATAGGGGTCTCCCACCTTGATTGTAACGACTTTCAAAATCTCCTCAACGGAAACCTGTGTGTTGCCTGAGACCGCTACATCCGTGACATTGGGGGGAGGGGCAGGGGACTCCTGTGCCGCGACGGGTGCTGCGAATCCGAGAAGGGAACCGACAAACAGGATGAGGGCAATCCCAACCAACTTATCTTTCATTCTTTTCCCCTTTCGCCGAGCGTAAACATTTATTGGGTGGTTCGACGTGAAGCTATTGAGAATCCTTCCCATTTTCAGACGCGGGCGCCGGCGTTTTTCTTCCGGGAAGAATATCGAAGAGATACCTTGCCTGCACCCAGGCCTCCAGGTTGTCCTTGTTGTCCAGGCTCAGATTCAGAAACAAACCGCGGCTGATCCGATACTCGATTCCCCAGACCGTGTTGATTCCGCCCGGGAGGGGGGAGAGCACCTTGGTATAGGTGAGGTAAAAGCGGTCCGCAACCTCTTTGCCTATTTTCAATCCAAGGCGTCCGTCGGAAACGGTTTCCAAACCGAAGATATCCAGTCCGACTGTGGAGGCAATGGCTTCTTCGAGTTTGGAGAGCACACTGTATTCAATCACACCGGTGACCCACCGCTGAAAAAGCTCTGTGATTCCCCTGACCTCCCTTGAAGAGCCTGGGAACGCAAGGGAGCCGACAGGGGCCTGCTGAAGAAGAAGGGCATAAATCTCTGCCCGTGAAAGAGGGGCATCGGCCCAGATATCGGTGCGTATCGATCGAGGAGGTCCCTCCATATCCACATACAAGTAAGTGCCGGCGATGCGGCGACTACTTCTCGCCTCAAGCTCCAGATAGGGCTCGTAAATGGGTGTTCCCACTAAATGACCCGGTCTTGGAGCTGAGCTCTCCGGAAAGGAGGGGTTGATGAAAGCTCCCTTGCGCCGTTACGTTTCCCGTTATGGGTAGAACAAAAAGGCGGTGGTGCAGGGAAACCCCTTTCCCCACCAGCACAACAAGATTGAGGGAGGATCTGACGGCCTGGGGCGCCTCTAGCTTTGATGGGCGGGAAAAGGAAATGACCTCAGGGGAAAACTCCTCCAGAGGAATCGAAATGCGTCCCTGGTGGAGGGTGATTCGGCCGCTCAGATCCAATTGATCCCAGGCGCCGGAAAGAAGGAGATCGGCAGAAGCCGTCCCGCGAAACCTGTCGGTGATGTCAAGCTCCACATTCCTGCCCATGGCCTTGATGGAGACAAGGGACGGGCGGTAATTCCTCAGGGCGACGGACCCTGTCACATCCACCGCTCCTCTTCCCGACTTCCCTGTGAGCTTTTGAATGGAGATCTGATCGCTGGCGAAACGAAGGTCTCCTTCCACGTCGCTCACGACCTGGTCCATCCCTTTGAACAGAATCCTTCCCTTGTGGACGGTCGCCTGTCCGGAAAGATTTGGCTGCGTGGGATCACCGCGGATTCCGAGATCGAGCTGGACCTCTCCTGACGCGGCTTTCACCTGGGGCAGGAAGAGGGTGAGAATCCCCAGGTCCCCATTCCTTATGAGAACGTGCAAGTCCAGGGGTTGAAGAACAATGAATTTCTTCCCGTCCCACCGCAGGGGAATCCTGCCCCTGACCTCTCCGGTATGACCGGCTCGGTGGAGGCTGATCTCCTCCACTTCCAGGAGCTGATCCTTGTAAGAAAGGTCGCCGATGATCCGATCGAAAGGCTGACCTGCTAATGCCCCCTGTTTGCCCTCAAAGTGTCCCTTGAGTGCAATGTTATCCTCTTTTCCGGAAGCCGACAGACGGATATCCCATTTCCCTGTCACCTGTTTTCTTTGGGGAAAGAAAGTCAGCCTGGCCGGGTCCAGGTTCTTTGCTTCCACTTCCATTTGTATCCCGTAAGTCGCATCCCACTTGCCTTTCGCCTCCAGAAAGGAGTCCCCGCTTACCAGGATCAGCTTCTCCGCGGTGAAGCGCTTCTTGCTGTATTCCCCCACGAATTCCCCCTCATCCAGAGGGATGCCCCGCCACTTTCCCTGTCGGAACTTGAACCGGCCCGCCAGATCGAGGGAGTCGAAGCTTCCCGAGGCTTCAATACGGCCGGTCACAATGCCGTCCAGATCCTCCCCCTCGGCCACACGAGCCAGTTTGAGGAGGGCGCCGAGTTTCCCATTTTCCAGGTCCAGACTGATGCGACCGGTCCTTCGGGCCGTATCGGCGGTTCCTTGAACCCTGTACAGAGCTTCGCCCCTCCGCAAAACAACGGGAAAGAGCTCCAGAACCCCCCTGTGCCAGTGAACCTCTCCGGAGACGGAATCGAAAGGATTGGCGCCAAGAGAAAAGTCCCTGGCCTCAAATCGGGCCTGGATGTCAGGATGGTTGGCGGAGCCTTGATAGGACAGCTCGAGCTTGCCTGTCCCGGAAACTCGACCATACCGCCTTTGCAAGAGATCCACATCGGACAGATAGAACTCCGGAGACCACAGGGAAAAACTTGAATTCCCCGCAAGGGAAATCGCACCTCTCCCATGGACCCATCCTTTGCCGAGATTCGCTGAAAACCGGGAGATTGTCAGTACCTTTCGGGCCCACGAAAACCGGGTGTCAAGGGCGGAGATGTACTGGTCCATGAGACGGCCCTCCAGGAAAGACAGGTTCCCCCAGATCCGCTGACCGGCGCCCGCCCCCCTGGCGTGAAATCGCCCGCTTACAGTGCCCTTTCCCCACTTGCCCGGGAAATCAAGGGAAGGACCCGTTGCAAAAGGCCGCCAGGTCCAGGACTCGGGAAACAGGGCCCGGAGGTCGCCGAAAGAGACTCCCTTGAGCTCCACGTCCAGGGCATCCGTACCGGCCGTGAGAGGAAGCTGACCTGCCGCGGTTATGCTGCCTTGCCGGAAAAAAGCCAGCCCCCGCCGAAGGGTGATTCCTTTCCCCCGGGTCTTGAAGTCCGCGTAAAGAAAAGGATACTCTTTCCTCTGACCGAAAAAGAAAGCCTCCCCATCGAGGAAGGGGGATTCAACCGATCCCCTGACGGTTCCGACAAAATGCGCGGACAGGTCCGCCAGGCCCGGCATGCGACGGAACAGAGACGCTCCTCCCCCTTTCGACAAGGCATGCGCAATCCGGGGGAGACTCGTCAACTGTGTCACTTTCCGGACTCTGCCCCAGACCTCCGCATCAAGACCTCGAGTTCCGGACCAGTACCCGGAAGCCAGCAAATGACCGAAGGGGCCGTCCAGAGAAAGGGGATCGAAGTACAGGTCATCTCCTCTTGAGAAGAAAGAAATCGTCCATTTCGAGACAGGGAAGCGGGCAAGGGTCCCCCCTGTCCCTGAAAGGGCACCGAGATAGCTCCAGCTCTCTTCCTCTCCAGGAGAAGAAGGGGCGGCAGGAATAGCGCCGACCCACCCGGTCGCAGACTCAACGGCAAGTTGAAGATGGTCAGGGTTCCTGATCGGCATCTGGAAAAGCTCGATAGAAGCGAGGCCGGAACTGTTGAGAGAGCGCCTGGCCGTGGGCTTGACGGGGATCATCCCCGTGCTTCCCCACTTTCCGGAGACCTGCCCGAACCCATATCCAAGCCAGCTCAATCGTCCTTTCTCCAGCAGAGCCTTACTCTGTGCGCGAACCACCGGCTGCCCCATGATCGTCCCTCCGGGCAGGAAGAGCCGACCGACCAGGACTGGATCAGCCTGGGGGCCCCCTGCATGAAGATCCACCAGCATTCGGCCCGTGACAGGGGGCTTTCCGGAAGGAAATGTGGGGATCAAAGCCAACCTGGAAAAAAAGGCGATTGCCTGATCGGGAAAAATCCATCCCTGTAGCGATGCCCGTTGAGCCCCCCCGCGCCATAGCTCAGCGATCCCCTGTGACCAAAAATCCTGCGCCCCTCCGTGCTTGAGAAGATTCCAGTAAAGAACGGCGCCTTTCTTGTCAAGCAAAGATTGAACATATCCCCGTGCTCCCTCCAGAGGATAGCCGGCCAGATTCCCATTACGGACCGCGATCCAGGCACGAACATCGGGCCTTTGCGCTGTCCCATTTGCAACGGCGTAAATGGACACCCTGCCGTATGAGCTTCTCCACCTGGGTGGGAAGAATGGTGCGACGGATTCAACAGGCAAGTCCTCGCCGATGGCCGCGAGGTTCAGCTCGTAATCCTCGTTTATTTTCTCGACCCTGCCTCCTGCCAAAATTTTCCCCGAACCGATCATGATTTGAGAGCCCTGGATCTCCAGGTATCGGGCCCCATAGCCGATCCGGGCATACCCGTTTGCCGCGAGGTTCCTCCCTCTCGCCCCGGCAAAGAGGCGGAGAGTCCTTCTTTCACCGGAAAGAGTGCCGTTCGCATCGAAAGAGAACCCTCCCGAGCGGCCGGTGAGACGCTCCAGGACCGCCCAGTGGGAACCGAACCTGGCGGTTCCGGAAACTCCGAAAACACGGGTGCGGAAACGAGTCAGGACACCGTCCACTCCCCTTATGATCAGGGCGCCTGTGTACTCCTTCGGAAGCTCAGAAAAAGAGGAAACCCTGGTTCTTGAGAACCAGGAAAAATCCATATCCAGATCGGCGACTCCCTTTTCGATCACCACATCGCTCATGCGGAGGAAGTAGTCGCCCCATTGGTTTACGGGGATCCCGGGAGCGTAGAGACGAAGCCTCAGCCGCGGATCCACAGTATCAACAGTGCCGGAGATCTCCACCTGGGCGGCAAACTTCGGCAAAGCTTCTCGCGTGTGGATTTTTCCCTGATTTACCCTCCCCCGTGCGGATTCTTCTATGATTTCCCCGCCCGCTGTTCGGGAGGGGCTGGGGGAGGGCGTTGGCTTCACACCACTCACAGGGTTGGAAGTCTCGAGGAGCCCGGTCAAGGAGAGCTCGTGATATGGGTAAGGCTCGAATCTCCCCGAAACTCCGAAAAGCCGGGCCGCGAACTCATGGGTCCCCGGAGGTGCATAGGTCCTGTCCCTGAAAAGAATCTGACCATCGTGAAGAACAATTCGAGGAGGTATCGGGGGCTTTTGTCCCAGCAATCGCTGCAGGAAGGTTCTTTCTTTCCACAAATCGGCGAGATTCCACCCTCTTACATCCTTTGCGGCCATCAAGTGTGGGCGATAGACCGTCACCGTACCCAGAGGGCTAAAGACTCCGCGGGGCAGGGAGAGGTGAATCTGCTCAGCCCGGAAGATGGCCTCCCTTCGGGGATTGGAGAAATGAACGCCAAAAAGACGGATCTCCCCTTTTTGAATCTTCATGGAAGAAAAAGAGATGTGGCCCCGCAGAGGAGACGCCCCATTTATATATTGCTCGAGGGCAAACCGCTGGAATGGAGGATTGAATAAGAAAACGGCAATAGCGGCAAACAAAAGACTTGCCGCTGCAAGAGCTATATAACGCCATCTACGTCTCACTGAGTCCAATAGTCGCATTGCCTTATGCCCTATTGCGCACCGAAAACGGCAGGTGCGGATGCGCGACGTATCTAGTACTTCGAGACGATCATCTCCGACTTGCCTGTTCCGATGGCCACACATGACATGGGGTCATCGGCAATGTAGACAGGCATGCCCGTCGCCTTGGCCAGGAGCTTGTCAATGCCCTTCAGCAACGAGCCCCCGCCGGTCATCACGATGCCTCTGTCAATAATATCGGCGGCCAGCTCAGGAGGGGTTTTCTCAAGAACCGACTTTACAGCCTCGACAATGGTCTCAACCGGCTCTTCGAGAGCCTCTCTGATTTCCTCGGAGGTAATCACAACGGTCTTCGGAAGGCCGTTGATCAAGTCTCTCCCCCTGATCTCCATGGTGAGCTCCTGCTCCAGGGGATAAGCGGACCCTATCTTCATCTTGATTTCCTCAGAGGTTCGCTCCCCGATCATCAAATTGAAGTTCTTGCGAATATATCTCATGATCGCTTCATCCATCTTGTTCCCGGCCACGCGGATGGATTCACTCACAACAATGCCGCCGAGAGAAATCACGGCCACATCCGTTGTGCCGCCACCGATGTCCACAACCATATTTCCGCTCGGGCCGTCAACAGGAAGCCCTGCCCCGATGGCGGCAGCCATGGGCTCTTCGATAAGAAACGCCCGCTTGGCCCCTGCGGAAATGGCAGCCTCGATTACGGCGCGCTTCTCGACACTGGTTACTTCCGCCGGCACGCAAATCATGACCTGGGGCTTGAAAATCAGCCTCCTTCCACAGACCTTTTGAATAAAATAGCGGAGCATGGTCTCCGTCACTTCATAGTCTGCTATTACCCCATCCCTCATGGGGCGGATGGCCACAATATTGCTTGGGGTCTTTCCCAGCATCAACCTGGCGTGCTCTCCGACTGCAAGAATCCTGTTCACATTCCGATCTATGGCGACAACGGAAGGTTCACGAAGAACGATTCCTTTGCCCTTAACGTAGACCAGCACATTCGCAGTTCCCAGGTCTATACCAATATTCACGGTTTGTGTCCTCCTCCTATGACTTCACCTTCTTGATCTCGGCTCCCAAAGAGGCCAGCTTTTCCTCAAAGTGCTCATATCCTCTGTGAAGAAACTCCAATCCCCCTACCTCCGAATATCCATCTGCAACGAGACCCGCGATGACGAGTCCTCCGCCGGCCCTGATATCGGGCGATTCCACGGGGGCCCCTGTCAGCATCGGCACCCCGCGTATCACCGCAGTTCGATCTGCCACGCGAATATCGGCGCCCATCCTTCTCAACTCCGGCACGTAATTGAAGCGTCCGTCAAAAATCGTCTCCTGAACGATGCTGATTCCCTTTGCGACAGCCAACAGGGCCACTATGGGGGCCTGGAGATCCGTAGGGAAGCCGGGAAAGGGCGCAGTCATAAGGTCTACCGGAGAGACTTCCGGATTTCCCACGACACGAACAAAGTCTGCGCCGGTCTCTACCAGGATTCCGGCACTGGTGAGCCTGTCCAAAAAACCCTCAAGGAAATGGGGAGAAAGTCCCCTGACCGTAACATCTCCTCCCGTGGCAGCGCCTGCAAGGAGATAGGTGCCCCCTTCGATACGGTCGGAGATGATCTTGTAAGATCCTCCGTGAAGGGATTCCACCCCCTCGATTTCCAGGATCGGAGTGCCGATTCCACGAATTCTCGCACCCATGGCGCACAGAAAATTTGCGAGATCGGACACTTCTGGCTCTCTTGCCGCATTTTCCAGAATCGTGACGCCTGAAGCGAAACAGGCCGTCATCATGATGTTCTTGGTGGCGCCCACGCTGGAACGTCCCACATAGAACCTGGTCCCCACCAGCTTGTCGGTCCTTGTTTTCAGGTAGCCATACTCCAGACCTACCTGGGCCCCAAGAGCGGCAAAGCCGTCAATGTGAAAGTTGATGGCCCTTGTGCCGATGACGCACCCGCCGGGGAAAGGAACCTGCGCTTCCTTGAATCGTGCGAGCAAAGGTCCGGTGATGTCGAAGGATGCGTGAATCTTCTTGACGAGCTCATAAGGCGCCTTGAACTTGTCTATCCCCGAACAATTGATGACAAGGGTGTCGTTCTCTTTCTTGATCGCAGCACCCAGGTACTGGAGAATCTCGGTCATTACGTGCACATCGGTGATGTCAGGCACTCTGTCCAACCGAACTTCATCCTTGATGAGAATGCAGGCGGCCATGATTGGCAATGCGGCGTTCTTGGCGCCGCTTGCCGTGATCGTCCCCTGTAGTTTTCTGCCGCCCCTGATCAATAATCGCTCCAAACCCGTTTCCTCACTATGCTTGCTTCGAAACCCGAATTTTCAGGAGGGTCCGCTGAATGATCATTTCCAGCTCCTTTCGCTGGTCATCGGATGTGCATTTGCGCAAGTTTTCCTCATGGACCCTGAGAGCGCTTTCCAGCACCGCACTATCCAGATCCTCTCCTCTCTCCGCCCACTCCGAAAGGACGATTACCTTCTCGGGAGTCACCTGAATAAACCCGGCGCCGATGGCCAGATGGATCTCCTTTTGATCCCTTCTTGTCCAGAGATCCCCTTCCCGCAGTGCAGCCAGAAGGGGGGCATGAGAAGGCAGGATGCCGAGATAACCCTCTTCGCCGGGCGCAAGCACAATGCCGACCTTGGAAGAGAATTTTATCTTTTCAGGAGTGACGATTTCCAGCAATAAAGAATTGGTCAAGAACTATCACACTTTCGCCTTCAGTTTTTCCGCATTCTCCAGGACCTCGTTGACACCGCCGCACATGTAGAAAGCCTGCTCCGGAAGATGATCCAGGTGCCCGGCGACCACGTCCTTAAAACCCCGAATGGTCTCAGCCAAAGGAACATATTTCCCGGATCGGCCTGTAAACGTCTCTGCCACAAAAAAGGGCTGAGAAAGAAAACGCTGCAATCTTCTGGCTCTTCCCACGACGACCTTGTCCTCATCCGAAAGCTCCTCAACGCCGAGAATTGCAATGATGTCCTGAAGATCCTTGTACCTCTGCAAAATCTCCTGCACGCCCCGAGCCGTCTGATAGTGCTCGTCTCCGATGAAGCGCGGCTCCAACAAGCGTGATGTGGAGGACAGCGGGTCCACGGCAGGATAGATCCCCTGCTCCACAATCGCCCTGGAAAGAACAGTGGTTGCATCCAGGTGGGTGAAGGTGGTGGCCACTGCGGGGTCCGTGATGTCGTCGGCAGGAACATAAATGGCCTGCACCGAGGTGATGGAACCCTTGCGGGTGGTGGTGATCCGCTCCTCTAGAAGCCCTACCTCCGTTGAAAGGGTGGGCTGATAACCCACGGCGGACGGCATTCTTCCCAGGAGGGCGGACACTTCGGAACCCGCGAGAACAAAGCGAAAAATGTTGTCTATGAAGAGCAGAACGTCTTGTCCTTCCACGTCCCGGAAATACTCCGCCATGGTGACCCCTGTAAGACCGACTCTGAAGCGGACCCCCGGGGGCTCATCCATTTGTCCGTAAACCATGACGGTCTTGTCAATGACACCGGAGTGCTTCATTTCGAGCCAGAGATCATTCCCTTCCCTGGTCCGCTCGCCCACACCGGCAAAAACGGAGAAGCCGCCGTGCTCAGTGGCGATGTTCCGAATCAGCTCCATAATGATAACGGTCTTTCCGACTCCGGCGCCGCCGAAAAGTCCGGTCTTCCCGCCTCTAGCATAAGGGGCCAGTAGATCAACTACTTTGATTCCTGTCTCCAGAATCTTTTTCGAGGGATCCTGCTCTTCGAGCGTCGGGGCAGGGCGATGAATCGGATATCGGGTCTCCGTCGTTACGGGACCAAGCCTGTCAATGGCCTCTCCCAGGACATTGAACACCCTTCCCAGACATTCCCTTCCTACAGGTATGGATATGGGGGCTTGCGTGTCAAGGGCCTCCATGCCTCTGCGCAGGCCCTCTGTTCCCCCCATGGCCAGACATCGCACCACATTGTTTCCGAGCTCGCTCATAACCTCAAGTACGAGGTGCTCGGAAACAGAATGGGTCACCTTATGCTCACCGGCCTCCAATTTCACCTGAATCGCGCTTCGGATGGCGGGAAGGTCCAAAGGAGGGAACTCCACATCCACCACAGGCCCGATCACCTGCACAATCTTTCCTGTTGCCATACTGCCTCCTTATTGTCTCAGCGCCTCCGCCCCGCTCGCCACTTCAATGATCTCGCTGGTTATGGCCTCCTGGCGGGCGCGATAGAATTTCAAAGTCAATTCTCCCAAAAGCTTCTCAGCATTGTCGGTGGCATTGCCCATGGCTACAAGCCTTGCTCCCAGCTCCGAAGCCCGGGCCTCCAGCAGCATCGTATAAACCTGAACATCCACAAAAAGGGGAAGCAGACGATCCAGCAAGCGAGCGGCACTGGGCTCAAAGATCATGTCCGCAGGCTTCCTGTCCGCGCCCGGTTGGACCAGGGGCAGGAGATCCGCCGTCCCGGCGGTCTGAGTCATTGCGGAAACATACCTGGTAAACACAACACTCAATGAATCAATCTCTCCACTTATGAAAGAATCTCGAAGGGTAAGGGAGATCTGCCGGGCCTCCTCAAAATCCGGAAGAGGGCTCAACTCGAAGAAGCGCGAAAGGGGTATGCCGCGGCGGGAGTAGAATCTACGCCCCTTCTGCCCTGCCACAAAAAAAACCACTTCCTTCCCCTCTGAGCGCCGGGAGGAAATGATGGAATCACAGATCCGAAAAAGGTTGGAATTGTAAGCGCCGCACAAGCCCTTGTCCGCGCTGATCAAGAATACTCCAGCCTTGTGAATCACCCGGGGCGCGAGAAGGGGGTGTGTCTCCTCCGTTTGGGCGCCCTGAAGCGATGACACTACTTCCTTGATTTTTTCGGCATAAGGTCTCGCAGATTTTACCCTGGTTTCGGCTTTCTTGATTTTCGCCGCTGCCACCATTTTCATGGCACGGGTGATCTGCTGGATGTTTCGAATCCCCTTCATTCGGCCTTTCAGATCTTTTAATGACGGCACTTAGTCTTCCCTTTCAGTAGAGCTACGCAACCCGGGCCTCCCGGGAAGCGGCAAAAAATGACTTGAATTCGGAAACAGCTCCCTCTAAAGAGCGGTACCCGTTCACATCCAGCTCTTTCTTCTCCTTGAGCGCTTTCCCGATCTCGGGATGCGTGTTTTTCATGAAGCGGAGAAACTCCTCTTCAAAGCGTCTGATCTCGGAAACCTCGATGTCGTCCAGGTATCCGTTCGTCACTGCATAAAGGATCATGACCTGCGACTCCACAGGGAGGGGCACAAATTGATCCTGGCGCAATACGGCAACCACCCGCTCCCCCCGTGCCAATTGGTCGCGGGTGGCCTTGTCCAGATCGGAGCTGAACTTGGCAAAGGCGGCAAGATCCCGATATTGGGCCAGATCGAGGCGAAGCGGTCCGGCCACTTGTTTCATCGCCTTGATCTGGGCGGCGCCCCCGACGCGGGACACCGACAGGCCAACGTCCACGGCGGGACGGATGCCTTGATAGAACAGGGCAGTATCGAGATAGATCTGCCCATCTGTAATGGAAATGACATTAGTCGGGATGTAAGCCGATACGTCACCGGCCTGTGTCTCGATGATGGGCAAGGAAGTCATGGAGCCGCCACCCTGCTCGTCATTCAGCTTGGCCCCACGCTCCAGCAAACGGGAGTGCAGATAGAAAACGTCTCCAGGGAAAGCCTCCCGTCCCGGAGGTCTCCTCAATAGGAGAGAAATCTCCCTGTATGCCTTCGCGTGTTTGGAGAGGTCATCATAAATGATCAAAACATCTTTCCCGCCATACATGAACTCCTCCCCCATCGCGCAGCCGGCATAAGGCGCCAGGTAGAGCAGCGACGGAGGCTCATTGGAATTCGCCGTCACGACGATCGTGTATTCCATCGCATCATGTCTCCGAAGCGTATCCACGACGGATGCCACGGTGGAAATCTTCTGCCCGACGGCCACATAAATGCAAATGACATCAAGTCCCCTTTGATTGATGATCGTGTCAACAGCGATGGCCGTTTTGCCGGTCTGCCGGTCGCCGATGATGAGCTCCCGCTGGCCGCGTCCAATCGGAATCAAGGCGTCAATAGCCTTCAGGCCCGTCTGTAGAGGCTGCCCCACGGGCTGGCGGTCTACGACGGAAGGAGAGAGCGACTCCAGTGGCCGGGTTCTCTCGGTTACAATGGGGCCCTTTCCGTCCAGGGGCTGTCCCAGGGAATTCACGACTCTGCCGACCAGGGCTTGACCCACCGGAACTTCCATCACCTTTCCGGTGCACTTCACCGTGTCCCCCTCCTTGATCAGGACATCGGACCCCAGAATGACGGCGCTCAAGCTGTCCTCTTCCAGGTTGAAGACAATTCCCCTTATGTCATGGGGGAACTCCAGAATCTCGCCGGTTTTTGCCCCGGTAAGACCGTAGATGCGGGCGATGTTGTCACCCACCTGGATCACTGTCCCCATGTTGGATTGTTCGAGCTGGGGCTCATAGGCTTCGATCTTGTTTTTGAGAACAACCGTGATCTCCTCGGGTCGGAGTTGCATTACCAAGCCTCCATTGTTCAAATTTTGCTAGTTTCTATTTTCCCGTAAATGCATCAGCCACCGCATTTCGTGCTCTATGGGCATGCGAAGGAGCTGGGTCTCAAGACCCCTCAGCTTTGTCCTGATACTCCCATCTATGACCTTGTCCTGAAATCGCAGGACAAGCCCGCCGAGTAGAGAGGGGTCAATGGTCACGGAAAGATGAATCCGTTTCCCCAGCTTCTTTCCCATGACGAGAGAAAGCTCCCTCTCCTGCTCGGGAGATACGGGGACCGCGCTTTCAACCTTGACCTCCAATATATTGTGATGCTCTTGAAGCAATTCCTGAAAGAGCGAAAGGATCTGACCCAGGAATCTCCATCTACGCTTGTCCAGCAGAAGGTAAAGAAAATTCAGAAGAAAGGGCGAGGCGGAAGCCCGCTCCCGGAGGACCTCTTTCTTGAATTCAAGGGGAACGTTCGGAGCGAAGAGAAGCTTTCGCAGAAGATCCTCGCCTTCCGTGATTCTGACGACACGAGTCAACTCTTCAAGGAACGCCTCCAGGAGGTTTTTTTCCCGGGCAAGATGAAACAGTGCCTGTGCGTACCGCTTTGCGATTCCCTCAGTTTGCACGAGATCTCTCCACCCGTTTCAAGAATTCCGTGATCAAAGCCTCCTGAGTTTTCCGATCCAGCGAATTCTCAATGATCCTGCCTGCCGCGGCAACGGCAAGTCCGACTGTTTGAGTCTTGATGTCCTCCAGGGCCTTCTGCTTCTGCCATTCCACTTCCCGCTGGGCATCCTCGAGAACCTTTCCGGCTTCCCGCTTGGCCTCGGCTATGATGTCCGCCTTGGCGCGCTCCCCATGAAAGGTGGAGTCCTGGATGATTTTCTGCGCCTCTTTCCTGGATGCGTCAATTTTCGCGGTATATTCGTCTTTCAATTCCTGGGCTTCCTGCTTCAGGATTTCGGCTTCCGAAATATCCTTTTCGATCTTCGCGGTTCTCGCTTCCATTACGCCGCTTAGAGGTTTGAAAAGGAAGCG
>JACPDT010000219.1 GCA_016183865.1 Armatimonadota bacterium
GGAAATTGCAGGGACAGTGGACAAGATTGCTTATGTGGTCAATGCGGACGGCTCTCATTCTCCACTTTCCCTGGAACAGCGGGAAATCCTCATAAGGGGTCTCAAACAATACGGCATTGATGTAGTCCGCAACTTGCAGGAAGCAGGACTGAGAATCGCACTCGTGGACGAAACGCAAGCGCCAGAAGGAGGATACGCCAAAGATCTTCCGGAATGGCCTGAATCTGCAGCCGGATACTATGATCCGTTTACAAAGACCGTTCTCTTGGGTCAGCAGTCCATTGGGGACGGAAATGGGCAAGGATATTTCGTTCACGAGGTTGGACACGCAATAGATGATTTTTTTGCAGAAGATATAGGGAACCCACCGTTTCTCGCCCTCTTTCGCTCGGACACGGACAAAAAAGCGGATTTAATGTATGAGGCTTATCAGGAACGATCCAAGGAGAATCCAAGTTCCGTCTGGAGCCCATATGCGGCCACGAGCAAGCACGAATATGTGGCTGAAGGGATGCGATACTATCTGGATCCTGAATTGAGAAAACAGCTTGCCGAAAAGGATCCGGAGCTCTATGCGTATGTGGAAGCAATGCTCGCCGAAGCGTCAAAACCGCACGGGCTGGGAAAATCTGAATAATAATAGGGAAAAAGAACAGAGGCTGGTGCTGCAATGTTTACAATTTGTTTGAAGTGCAGAAATACTCTCCGTGCAGCAGGCGCACTGTGCAGATCGTTCTTTCCCAGACGCCGACAAGGTCTGCGGGAAGGTAGAAATCGAATGGGGCGACCGGATGTTTACAACTCGTTTATTGTATCTCAGGAAAGGGCAGGGTATACTAAAAACCGCAGGATTCGCACGGGAGAGAGCATCATGAGGAGGTATTCGCCATGGCTCTCAGTGTGAATTCAGCCGCAAGCTGCGCGAATAACGCCGGATTCGGCGGGGTTTCGCCTGCGCCTTGCCCTTCAAGTCCATGTCCCGCTCAGCAACAGGCATTAGCCTTTCTACTTGCTGCAGAGGACTCCGCAACGGATGCGGTAAATGACCTCAGGATAGTCAGAGACAGTCTCCGTCCGGGAGAGAGCATCATTGCCGCGGCACAGCAGTTTATCCGACTTCTCCAAGCCTCTGGAAACAACCAGACGAATGGCGTTCAGTACGCCTACACCGCCGTGGACGTCTGTATGCGTGAGGGGGAGACCCGGGAGGAGGTCACCGACAATTTTCTCAGCATTTATGCCCCCGAAGGCCATGGCTGGAATCCCACCGATGTGGCAGCCAGGGCGTTTCACCGCATTGACAGCTCGATCAAGAAGGGAGAAACACGCGACGAGGCGAGTGCCCAGTATCTCCGGCTGAGAAGAGCCGAGGGCAACCTTTACGATGCCGCCAATGACTATTATGTTGTTGACCACTTTGCCACCGACAAGGAAAGCCGCGTCTGCGAGGTGAGCCAGTTCATCGCGATTCTGGAGAAGGTGGGCATAGATGAAAGTGAGACGGCACAGAAGCTCTACGCAGCGTTGCACGAATGACCGCAGACTCGAAAGCGGAGCGTCCCGATCGGTTTGCAAGTTAGGGGCCAACCGCAAGATCGCAGTCACGCTGCGCGAGGGGATGTTGGAGAAAAAAATCGGCAGGGCGGCGTGAAAGATTAACACCCACGAAACCTAACAGGCCGTAACTCAAGAGTTTTGAAGGGTTCCAAAGCCTTTATTCGACCTTTTTTTGAGCGCTTTCTGCTAAAGTTAGATCGGTAGGGGTAAAATGAAAGGAAGGAATCAAGAATGGCACACACCGTCACTTTTCCACTCACCGAGTTCTCAAGCCGCTTTGGCTACGTCTATCTTCACCACCTCTACTCTTCTGACGGCGGACAGGGCGATGTAGGGTGCATTTACTCCGGACATGCCGGGCAATTCATCAACAGGGCCTCTGCCGTTCTCCTGGATGACTCTGATGTGCTCCTGCTAAGGGACACGGACAAGAACGGAGCCATTGACACGGGAGACATGGAGATATCAAGCAAAGAGCTCAAGAAAATGCTCGCCGAGCTGCCTGAAAATGGGACGATTTCGGGCAAGGAGCTGGCCGACCAGGGTTATCTTGCGTTGCGCCGAAATCCGGGTAAAAGCAATTATGTTGTTTTGGATCAAACATCCTACCCCAACAACGAAGTAGGCTGGCTCGAAGGGAAGCAGAACGACTACTGGATAATTCAATCCATTCAGAATTCGCCGAGCGGCCCGGTTGCGGTCCTGGAAGTGGAAGAGCACTTCATCAAACCGTGAGGTCTGATGATTTTTTCGTAAGCAGACGAAAGCTCTACTTGCCCGGCCACCGGCAGCTTTTGCGGCCGACTTGAAGGGGCGGCTGCGTCATCACAGGCGCGCGACCAGATCCCAGATCTCCCTGTAATAGGGGAGCAGGTATGGGGTGATACTGCATCCCGGGCAGGCCCAGTGGAACAGGATCTTCTGATCCTCCTTTGCAAGGCCATTGGGAACATAGGGACTTTGAATGATAGTGCGGACACAACAGGGGGGATATCCGAGCATCCAGCCTTCGAGAAAAGCCCGCTCTTCACTTATGCGGAGGGGCTTGTTTCGGAAGGCCTGTTCGTAGATTTCCAGGGCGAACGGGTGGTATGAGAAGATGATCTGGTGAGTCTTCCCGGGTCCGTCTGTTCTCCTTTCCACCACGGCCGTGTGGAGTCCGAGCTCCTGCAGGATCTGGAACTCGGAAGCGGGCATTGGCTTTTCATGCCTGCTCAGAGGCTTCAGGCCTTTGACGGTGAGAAGCGCCAGATAGGGCAGGTCTTCATCCAAGGCTTTGAGCGTGCGGAGAATATCCGCGTTCACCCCAGAATCTGTTTGAGCCGTTCTACATCCACTTCCCCTTCATGAAGAGTCCCTTTGTAGATCGCCTGTCCGTGATTCGCCAGGGCATGGACAGCCATATAGGGGAGCTCCATGTCCAGTCCGCTGCGGGTGTTCTTGATGGAAAAGAATCCCATGTTTACGGTTCTATTCGTGCAATCCGGGCAAGTACAGGTTTCAACACCCCTCTGTCCGCTCTCTTCAATGGAAAGGTGCTCAGGAGCACCGGCCTCACCTCGCATGTAGGCCAGGTATCCCTGGAGTGTTTCTCCCAACGCCCGGAGCTCCGGGTCCCCTGCATCCTTCGCTGTCTTGTCTTTTCCGGCCGCCACAGAAAAGGGAACATTCTGGTCAATCGGCTGCATATGGAATCATCCTCCTTGAAAAGGGGTCTATTGTTTCCTTATCGTCATTCTCTCTATAGCGCGAGTATACCTCCAAGAAAGGAGCGCGTCCCTCCATTCCGAGCCTTGGGGAGGAACCGTCCCGTCACCCGCGGAAGAACCGTGAGATGAAATCCGATCTTGAGCTTCTTGACCGTCTCGGCCTGGCGCCCTTCACAAAGCAGGAGCTTTCAGGCATCTTTGAGTCATACAGGGAGGAGCTGCAGAGGGGTCTGGAGGGTTCTCCCTCCAGTCTTGCCATGTTCCGATCCCTTCTTCGCCCTGTTTCCCTCAGCACGGTGAGCCGTGGGCGGGAAGCTCTCGTTCTGGAAGTAGGGGGAACGAACCTTTATGGGGCAAAGGTTCGGGTGGAGGAGAACGGACCGGTCATCCTTGAAGCCCATCAGGTGCAACTGGAGAAAACGAAGTTTCGAGACGCCCGGGAGTTTTATGAAGTGATTGCGGACAAACTGGCGCCAGTGGTCTCCCACACGTCTCCAGAGGCTCTCGGCATCGTCTATTCCTTTCCGGGAAAAGCGGCAGAGACGCCGCGCGGTGTGGATGTTCTCTCTGATGAAAAGACGCTGACGAAAGGCTTTGCCATTCCCCGAATAGGCGAGGAAGGAGTGGGGCAGGGGCTCATGCGGGTTCTCCACGAGCGGCACGGACTTTCCCTCGCTTTGCCGACGGCCGTGCTGAACGATACGGTGGCCGTACTTTTCGCCGCAGGCGCAAGGCTTGGAGGAGTGGTGGGCACAGGATTCAATCTGGCCGTAACAACTCCTGAAGGGATCATCAACACGGAGTCAGGGGGCTTTGACAAGGCGCCCCTCAACGAGCTGGAGCGGCTCGTTGACAGGGGGAGCGACAACCCGGGAAGACAGTTGGCCGAAAAACAGATCTCGGGGCTGTACCTGGGAAAGCAGTTCGAGATCGTTCTTCAGAGGCTCGCCAGGGAAGGGCTCATGTCGCAGCCAGTCAAGGACAGTACCGGCGCAAAAGCCATCAGCGAAGTCCTCCGTGGAAGACTGTGGCAGGAGAAGGGACCCCGAAAAGCCGCAGTCCGCCTTCGGGATCGCTCCGCCCAGCTCGTGGGAGCCATGATCGCCGCTGCAATCGAAACATATCCCGAGCAATTCACCGATTCCCTTTCGGAAATACCTGTCGAAGGGTCACTGTTTTGGGGGATGCCCGGCTATGAAGAAAAAGTTAAAGAAGTCATGGCCCACCGACTGGACAGGAAAATACGCTTTCTGAACATCGAGCATGCCGGAAGAATCGGTGCCGCTGTCGCCGCCCTGGGATTCGCGAAGGTCAGGTAACGCACTCTTGGTCTCTTCCCTCGGCAAATTCCGGAAGCGGGCGTGTCTCAAACTACTTGACAAGTTCCGCGGACAATCAATAACCATAGTCTTTGCCTCCATCAGGATCGTATCCATGGCGTGCTTACAAGCGTAAAGCGTTGTCATAGACCTTATTTCAACCTATACAAGAACTCTCTAGGGCTTATAATAGAAATGCCCTGATATGTACCGATTACCTGCAAATGCGGATCCCCTGAAACGATGACACCGCCCTTTCCGCCAAGAGCGCATTCAATGAATTTGTTGTCGGCCTGATGGCGAGCAACCTGCACCCTCAGATATGGCTTAACCATCTTGGCTTTTCGCTCTATGAGCTTCTTAAAGCGCGTGATGTACGATGCCGGCGCCCCAATGACCGGGCGGGACAGAACCTCTAAAATCTCTTCCAAAATTTCCTGGGAAACGAGAAGAATAAATTTCCCCTTTTTCCAGTTTTGAATAACCTCTACGCAGGCTCCTCCCGTAAGAAAAGCAGAAACAAATACATTCGTATCTATGACGACCCTAAGCACTCTTCTGCCGTCTTACTTCGTCAATCGCTTTCTTGATGTCTCGCTGGGTAATGCCCTTTTTCTTGGCAAAAACTTGCATCTCCCTGAGAAGTACTCCCACGTCCTCTTCCCAGGACGATCCTTGGGCAAGCCACTTCTCGATAACCTGTTTGCTAAAACGCCAGCAACGGCCCACCTTCTTTGCTGGAATTTTTCCCGTTTTTGCAAGTCTATATACCGTGATCCCACTTAAGTGAAGCATTTCAGCCACCTGGGGAACTGTAAGAACCTCCATTTTGATCTCTCCTTATCTTTTATTTACTTTATTATAAAGTTATATCCTATAATTGTCAACCTGTCCGGTTATTTTCAATGTAACCTTCAAGTAAAAGGGGATGGGACACGCCTGCCGCGAGTGACCAAAATTTCATGTGAAACCCTGCTTGAATCATCACTTGACAAATAATGTCGGAAAATGTAAGCTGTCATTGTGATAGAAACAAGAATTCCAACTGACCTTAAACGCAGGGACTGCCTCAATGACCTTATCGGCGCCCTGCGGGGTTTCGAGGCCTTGGCCTTGATGGGGAGCCGCCAGGTTGGCAAGACTTCCCTTCTCTTTCTTCTTATCAATCATCTCAAAGAAGAAAAAACGCCCCAGGATCAATTGTTCTATTATGATATGACCTTGAAAACATCAAACAGGCCGACTTACTGAACTCCTTCTCCGACTTCGATGATTTCCCGCGATTCCTTAGGAGCAGGGGCGCGGACCTTTCAGAGAGAACCTTTGTTTTCATTGACGAAATCCAGTACATGAGCGATCCATCGCGATTCCTTAAGTACCTGGTAGATCACTACAGGCCTGAGCTCAAATTTGTGGTCTCCGGGTCGTCGTCCCTCGCCATAAAGAAAAAATTCTCCGACAGCATGGTCGGCAGAATCATCCCTTTTGTGATCCATCCATTGAGTTTCGCAGAATATTTGCTGTTCTCGGGCAACAGCAAACTCTGCGAGAACAAGAGCGTTTTCACCCTCAGCAACCTGATCCGGAACAGAGGAAAGCACCCCAACCCTAAAATCTACGATACCCTCCGTTTGCAGCAAGAATTTGTGAGCTTCTGCATGAATGGAGGCTATCCCCAAACCTCTTTAGTGTCGGATCTAAAGGAGAAAGAAGAGATTCTAAGTCGTATATACTCTCTGTATATCCGAAAAGATATCAAGGAACTTGAGAATATTCCTGACACCAGCGCCTTCAACAAGCTTGTCTCACTTCTTTCTTCTCAGGCAGGGAAGCTGATTCAAACCACGGAACTTGCCGCCCACATACAAGTTTCCCGACAGACTGCCGCCAAGTATCTTTTTCTTCTGGAAAACACCTTTGTAGTTCATTTGTGCCGCCCCTTTTTCAGGTAGGTAGAGAACCTCGTCTTCCTGGAGTTGAAAAAGCAGAAAGACATTAGTGGAGACATAAGGTTCTGGCGCAGTGAAAGAGGGGCAGAGGTTGATTTTATCCTCACAGATCATAAAGGGAATATATATCCATTGGAAGTGAAGTATCAGCCATTTCCAAGACCAAAATTTCCGTCAGGGTTGAGAGCGTTCATCGAACGTTACAAGCCGGAGATGGCATTTGTGGCGACTAAAGACTTTTGGGCAACGGAGAAGCTCAACGATACGAAAGTCATTTTCCTGCCGGCCTGGGGGATATAGGATGAGAAGACACTCGTGGGAGCAGGGGGAGGAGGTGGTGGTGGTGTGGAGTGATCTTCTCCCTCACCTCGAGTGTAATCTTTAGTGTTTCAGGGATTGTCCGACTCTTACAGCGTACACGCAAGACCTTGTGCGAAAGACTATGGAACCGTCCCCTTTTCATTTTTTATCTTCTTTCCACTATCTCACCCTGATGTACACGCTTCGCGATTTCCTGTCAAAGTGCACTCGGGGCAGGGTCTGATCGGCCAAAGTATACGTTTTTCCATAGAGTGCTTCTATGAAGGGTCTAAGCTCAATCGTTGCGCGTTCCTGTTCGCGGGCAAAATCCCCATCCACTAGACCGCCAAACCAGCTTCCATTTATTTTGAGGCGACCGTAACGATGCCATTCGGCTTGCCCGATAGTGTCGCCAAATGGAAATTTGAACGCAAACTTCCAGTCCTTGCGCCCGTCGGAATATTGGATGTGCTTCATTGAGAATTCCTTACCCCCTATGGCGTCCACTACCTGTCGTAGAGGGGCGCACGCGGAGGGCCAGCGCGTCATCCGCACTTCCGCCTGAGGTTTGAATGAAGCCCTTTGGTTGTTGATGAATACCTCACAGGGATATGTCTCGACTCTCTCCGTAGTCAGTCCGCACTCCTGGTGACGCGATACATCAATCCAGTACGATGGAGGCAACTCATCATCGTGGGATGAAGGTGATCGTCCTTTGTCCTGACAATTTGCACCTACAAAAAAGAAGAACGCAATAATTGTGACAAAGAAAATCGGTCGCCGAAATGTCCGTTGCATTTGGAGTGGTGTTACGCGGCCGCGTCCTGGGCGTTCTCCCGCGCGCCAAGGCAGGGTGGAAGGGCCGCCACTTCGTATCCCAGGGCTTTGAGTTCGTCAATGATGACAGGGAGTGCCTCCCGAGTTGCCTTCAGACCCGAGTGGAGCCATAAGATTTCCCCTTTTCTTGCCCCTGGTGGGACGGTTCTAAAGTAGTCCCTGTATGTGGAGATGAGCTTTTCGGCGGTAATGTCCGGCTTCGCATCGGAGAGGCGAAGGTTTCCGTTTATGATGACATGTCCGTTTTTTGCGATTCTTTCCAGGGTTTTCGGGTCATGGGACGGGGCCAGCACTGCCGAGCCGTGGGGGGAGCGGAATAGGGGGAGGATCCCCGCGTTCTTTCGGGATCCCCAGAGGATGCCCGCCCGACCCCATAGTAACTCCTGAGCTTGCTCCCCCGGCTCCAGGTCTCCGAATTTCTTTTTCTGGCCGGGTATGGGGCCTTGGAAATATCCGTCAGGCGGATGATGATAGGTGTGGTTTCCTATGTTGCTTCCCTGGGAAACCACTTCTTTTGAGATCTCCGGGTGCTTCCATGCCCAGTATCCCTGAAAAAAGAAGGTGGCCTGAGCTTTCTTGTCCTTCAGAATCCGGAGGAGCTCCGGTGTTGTCGCCTCATATCCGTCGCCTGAACCGAAAGGGCCGTCATCAAAAGTCAGGAAAACCTGACTCTTGACCGTGGGGATCTTCTCGACCACCTTCACCTTCACGGGTGAAAGGGAATCCACACCCCGGAAATACCGGTTGTAGCCTTCAAGGGTCCGGGTCTGTTCCATCATCTCCTGGAACTTGTCCGCATCGGGAGGGAGAGCGCCCGCCTCGGGCGTGATGGAAGGAAGGGGGCATGGACTCACATCAGGGCATTGGGATGAGCCGTTCCCTGAACGAAGAAGTTCTCTCGCCTCAGGCGAAAGGGTCAGCGATTCGGAAGGCAAGCCAGAGAAATGGTTGTGCCTGGCCTCCAGGGGGGTGAAAAGCGGTATTTCTTCTGATCGCAGTTTGCTGATTTCCATAATCCCTCTCCGTGCAACATGATAGTGGGGGCGGACCTCAAAGTCCATAACCGTTTTGTTAACATTGGGCAGGAGGAAAAGGCGGGATCGAGAGGTAAATGCTTAATGTTGGTATTTCACAACAAGGCGGAGTGCCTATGGAAGAGCAAGTCCTGGTCGTCCCCAGAGTCCGTTTGTTTTCCGGAGAAGCCTTTTTCGGTTTCTCAGGGGGGAACCCTGAGAAGTATCTTGCAGTCGTCAAAGCCTATCGCTCCTTCAGGGATCGAAGCTCTGTGGAGCATGATCCTTCCTGGAAACAGATCATCCCTTACGTGGTCCTCACGTGGAACGACCGGATCTTCGCAACAAGACGACTTAGCACCCAGACGGAAGAGAGACTCCACAACCTGATCTCCGTCGGCATCGGGGGACACATCAACCCCTGCGACGGGACGGGTGATGATGTGCTGGAACGAGCGATGCTTCGGGAGCTTGAGGAGGAGATGATTCTCCCCTGGAAGCCGGAGGCGTCCCTGGCGGGATTCCTGAATGACGACACGACCGATGTGGGAAGCGTCCATTTCGGTCTGGTTTATCGCATCGAATGCCCTGCCCCTGATGTTGCTGTACGAGAAAGGGACAAGATGATCGGCGAGTTTCTGACCTTTGGGGAGGCTCGATCCAGGGTGAAGCAAATGGAAAGCTGGTCCAGATTTGTTGTGGAAGCTCCGGAGCTTGTGGTCCATGGGTAACCCGTGCGACGCGCCCTCAAAGGCTCTGGTTCGGAATCTCGGCAAATCGGAGAAATTTTATTCCTTTAATGACGATAAGGATCCCGACACCCTGACCGATCATTTCTTTCAGCACACCCATGAGGGTCTGACCAGTTTCGTGATCTTCTACACCCTGGCCTGTCGCTATGGCCGCTGTCTCGGCTGCAACCTTCCCTCTCTCCAGTCCTCGAAGCCTGTCGGTCTGCGAAGCTTGATCCGTCAGATGGACACCCTTTTCGAGAAATACTATACCCCCGACATTCGCTCGAAGCTATACCAGATCATCGTCTCAAACAACGGCAGCGTCCTCGATGAAGTCACTTTCCCCAGCACCGCCCTGGTTTACCTGGTGGCCCAGGCGAATTTGCATTTGCCTGGCCTTCGCCTCTTGACTCTGGAAACACGGGTTGAATACGTGGATATGATCGAGCTCGAGTTTCTGTCCAGAGCTCTCAAGGAAGGGGAGGTCGCCACAGACCTGGAAATCGCCGTGGGATTTGAAGCCTTCGATGAGCACATTCGAAACAAGTATTTTCGAAAAAGCCTTACCAAAAAAAGCTTCAAGAAGATGGTATTGCGACTCGCCCATTACGGATTCCGCCTCAAGTGTTATTTCATGCTCAAACCGGTCCCAGGGCTGACTGATGAAGAGGCAGTGGCCGATGTCATTTCAGCCGTGCATTATCTGTCTTCCCTCGCAGACTACTATGGGATCTCGATCAACATCCACCTGAATCCCACCTTTGTGGCACGGGGAACGCCCCTGGAAACCGCCTTCAAACAGGGAGACTATACGCCGCCTCATCTTGCGGATGTATTGGAGGTTGTAAAGGCAGGGCGGGGAAAGAATTTGACGATTTTTGTGGGGCTCAATGACGAGGGACTCGCTGTCCCTGGAGGCTCTTTCAGGCGTCCGGGAGATGAGTCCCTCATCGCTCTCCTGGATGAGTTCAATCGCACTCAGAATTATGACTCGCTCAGGGTAAAGGAGTATGGGGGGACATATCCGTAGGACCATGGAAAAAGCCCACGAGCTGTACAAGATTCCCGAGCTTTATGATCTTTATTTCAGCTACCGCAACCTCGAAGCGGAGGCTTCCGTCATACTGAAAACGGCGGAAGAGCTCGGCATCCGGTCGGGGACCGCTCTGGATCTCGGCTGCGGCAGCTCCCCTCATGGGCGTCACATGGCCCGCTCGGGCTTCACGGTCCTTGGTTTGGATCTCTCCGAGGAGATGCTTGCCTATGCCAGGAAAGTGTGCAGCGCTCTCCCAATGGATTTCCTATTAGAAGATATTTCTTCTTTCTCCCTTCCCGGGTCGGCGGACCTTGCGATTTGCATGAACTCGACCATCACCTACCTTGTGGATGATACTGCTCTCCTGGGCCACCTCCGGTCCGTATCTCAGGCTCTTCGCGCCGGGGGCCTCTATCTTTTTGAGTTGCTCAACCCTCTTCTGGTTGTGGGCAAAGAAGGGGAGGATTTCTTTCCGAGGCATCCCGTATGGGATGAGGCCGGTCTCTCGGTCCGAGTCGGAAGGTCCGATTTCGATCTCATGAAAGGTCGGGTCAAGGTTGAGGTGGAGATCCGCCGCCAGAGCCTGAGGGTGCTCCATTCGTCAATATGCAGGGTCATGTTCCCTTCTGAGATTGCTCTTCTGGCACGGATGCACGGGATGAGGCACATTCGTACAATCGGGGATTTTGATCTGTCCGCCGCTTCTGTGGAAAAGGCGGCTACCTTCCTTTATGTCCTGCAAAAGGAGGGGCGAGGTTGAGAATCGTCATTGCCGACCTGCCTCTTGCCCACAAGGATCCTGACCGATTTTTCGTCTATCCCTTTGGGGCCGCCTATGTAGCCTCCTACGCAAAAAGGAGGTTCCCTGAGCACAAGATTTATATTGAGCGCGACCCTGCCGGCGTGGCTGAAAGGTCTCCCGATCTGCTGGGGATCTCCTCCCTCACCGAGAACTATCCCCTTGCCAGGGAGCTTGCGTCACAATGGGCCGGAAGGATTCCTGTAATTGTCGGCGGCCACCACATCACAGCGGTTCCCCACGATCTTCCCGAAGGCGCGTTGGCAGGCGTTATCGGGGAGGGTGAAGAGGCCTTCACCGATCTCATTCAGGCTTGTGCCGCGGGAAAGACGGACCCAAGGGATCTTCGGGAAATACCCGGGATCGTTTGCAGGGAAAAGGGCGCGCCCCAATTGACCCCTTCCAGGACACTGATCAAGGACCTGGATTCCCTTCCATTCCCCCTTCGCGACCTCGGCTCTCGATCATCCGGCTTTTCCTTCACATCCAGGGGCTGCCCTTTTCGGTGCCGCTTCTGTGCATCCACCGAGTTGTGGAGGAGCTACAGAACTCATTCTCCCGAATATGTTCAAAAGGAAATCCGGATGCTGGTGGAGCGGCATGACACCCGGTACATCTATTTTCTGGACGATCTTTTTGCCGCAAAGAAGGCCAGACTTGCCAGGATCAGAGATCTCCTGGTTTCTTCCGGCCTTCGGGATTCCCTGTCCTTCTGCGGCTCCGTAAGAGCCGATGTCTGGGACGAAGACCTGGGCCGGATCCTCTCGGAGATGAACTTCAGGGCCATATTCTTCGGGGCGGAGTCAGGCTCCGATCGGGTCCTTTCCCTGATGAAAAAGGGAACCACAGTCGCCCAGAATCAGAGGGTGCTGGATGACTGCAAGAGGCTTGGGATTCAGGTGGAAGCATCCTTTGTGATCGGGTTTCCCGGAGAAAAGGCGGGTGATCTGGAAATGACATTGGAGTTCATAGAAAAGAACAGGAACAGGTTGGGACGGATCGGTGTCACCCCCCTTGTTGCCTTCCCGAAGACCCCTGTCTGGGAAGAAGCGATTCGCTCCGGAAAAATCTCCCGATTTCCCCCATGGGAAACATTCAGGCTTCAGGAAATTGACGTATTTGATCCGAAGGATTACCTCTTCCTGAATGACGGGATGTCCTTTGATACCTTCCTCCACTATGTGGATCGCCTCAGATCGCTCCATCTGGAGCTCAATTCCCCCGAAAGGGACAGGTAGGCCATGGAGATCAAGGTGCGAAAAGGCGGGGCTCGGGACCTCCCTTTTGTCCGCACCCTGGTGGCGAAAAAGGAGTTTTACACTTTTCCCGGGCGGGGCCTCGATTCCAGGACCATGCGCTTGAGATTCCTGGAGATTTATCGCCTCTCTGAAGGGGAGATCGAAGAGGGCCGGAAGACCTGCCTTTTCATCGCAGAAGGCGACGGTGAGCCCCTCGGGTATTGTGTACCGGTCCCCGGGCTCAAGGAGAGCATCACGGATGAGCCCCAGTGCTGGCTCTTTGACTGGGGAGTTGCATCAGGGGGAGATCCGATCACGGTCATGAAGGCACTTGTGGACTCCTGCCGGGATCTGGCGAGATCATTGGATATCCCTTATCTGGCCACAAGGGCGCCCCATGATTCAGGGGCGGACAGGGAAACGCTTCAGGCTCTGGGGTTCTGGGAGGACATTTTTTTGATCATCAAGTCCACAGATGCCCCTTCTCCCGCCTCCCCACCCATCACGCCTCCTTCCTTCGCCTCCCCCCTCCCACCCGATCTCCCCCCTCAGGGGGGAGGCGGGAAGGGGGAGAGGGCCGCCAGAAGAGCCAAACCCGAAGATGCCGGATTCATCTCCGATCTGAACCAGGAGAGCATCGAAGACTTGATACCAAAAGGGAGAGATGTGGATCTTTCAATCGTCAAGAAGCGCTACCGATACACCTATGCACAATTGGGCGCATGGTTTCAGGAAGATCCCCATTTCTTCGGTTTTGTGGTCGAGTCAGAAGGAGTCCCTGCAGGGTACATTCTCATCAAGGAAAAGCTTACCGATGAGTTCACAGGCCAGGAACAGGGCTACATTTACGACATGGCGATCCGAAAAGAGAGCAGGGGCAAATACCTCGGCCTTTCTCTTCACGGTTCGGCTGTAAAAGAGTTGAAACGCAGGGGCGGCAGGCTCATCACAGGCGAGATCTCCGCCTCCAACAGGAGGGCCCTGCTGCCTGCCATAAGGCACCTGGGCTTCAAGATCGAAAGATGCAGGATGGTTGTGAGGACCGGTCGCAGGTAATCGCTGGAGCAGCACCCGCGGCCCTTGATTCCCAGGCGCGCTCACAAGACGATGAATTAAGTGGGGGCGTCGCCCTTTTCCATCTGTTTCAGGCTGTCGCCGATCATGTTGTAGATGGAGAAAAGGGAATCATCCGCGACCTGGATGGCCTCCAATCCGTTTCTCAAGTCGTTGAGATCGTTGGTTTCAAAGTATTTGTACGTCTGGGCGAAGGCCTCCTGATATTTCTCGATCACATCGTCAAGGAGTTGTCGAAGTCGTCCGGCAATGGAGTCATCGTAGGTCTTGAGCAGCTCCCGGGTTTCCGGGTAATGGGAGGCGGCGAGCGTGATTCTCCTGGAAAGACGGTCGAGTGCCTCTTTGAAGGTCTCGGCTGACCCTTCGCCCTGCAGCAGGGCCTCTCCATGCTCCAGGACGGGCCTGACTGACGGTGTTCTCACATGATCGCTCGTGACCGTGCGTGGCTCTCCTCCTGCCACATACTCCACCTTCGGCTTCGGGTCAGGGTCTTCTTTCATGAGTATGGTGAGTCTTTCGATGACCTCCTGGATTTCGCCCATCTGGGCGCTGATTTTGGTTTGGCATTTTTCGCAGGTGGCGGCTGAGTCGGGGTTATCGTGTCCGCAATTCACGCAAAGCATTTTTCTCCTCCTAGTGAGTCCTGGTGCTTGTGATTTGATCGCTCTCTTCTCCGGGGCAGACTGAATTTCATTTTTTCTTTGGACCCGAAAAAAAAGAGACCCGAAGGTCTCTTTTTATCTTCCTGAAGGGTAGTTTAGCCGCCGCCGAGGCCGAGAGTCTTGCCGACAAGACCCTGGATCAATTGCAGGATCTGCTGCAATCCGCCCCCTCCGCCCTGGTCTCCTCCTCCGCCTTTCTTTCCGCCGATGCCGCCGACCAGACTTCCGATTGTCCCGATCGCTCCGAGTGCTGCCAGGATAGCCATTTTTGTTTCCTCCTCCCAAACTGCTGCTGCTTTCTTAGTTAGGCTATCACGACTTTTGCAAGTCTCGTAAAGTGGCTTCTTGTTAAAAGAAATTTGGCAAAATGTTAAATTTTTTGTAACTCTTTTGAAACCATTTTGTAAGAAATAGCCCGCCCCTGTTACCTGTTTGTGAGTTCTTGCTTGAGCCGATCAATCACGGGAATCGGGGTCGGGTCTCACCCCACAGGAAGGCCAGGTACAGGCATTCGTGCGCTCGTTGCGTTGACTACGAAGTCTCACTGTGCTACTATGATCTAAAGAACTCGTGGAGCTTCAACGGTCCTCTGAGTCGTTGCGGCGGGCGGGACGCAAGGCGGGCGCAAGAGTGAACATCTATCTCCGTCTCACACAGGAATTCAATGACGGGCGCCTCCGCGCCATTCTCAGCGGCGGTCAAGCCGTGGTATTGCACCGTTTGGCGCTCATGAGCAAGGACGGCGACTGGATTCTTCTGGAAGACGATGAAACTATGGGACACATACTTTCGGTGCTGGAGAGTTTTGGAGCAACCTATCGCTTCGGTGCGCCGCTGGACATTCGTTGGATGTCGGGAGGCTGGAGTGCGCACTTCGAGTTCACATACCAGGGCATTCGCGTGCGCACCGACTTCATCACACGCCCGCCCCGCCTGACTGCCGACAGAATTGAGCGGCTGTGGCGCGACAAGGCGGGGCAGCCCGCTCCATTCCTCGATGTTTCCGATCTGATAGAAACAAAAAAAACCAATCGTGAAAAAGACTACGCGGTCATTGGGGAGCTCGCCAGGCTCTTCAGGGAGTATCCGCAGGAAGTCGCTGAGATCAAGAGACAGCGACCGATTCTCGCTTCCATACCCGACGGACTGCACGCGCTTGAGGCTGCCCTTGACGCGGAACGGCGGGCAATGATTCATGCGAATGAGGACCGCCTTTCACCTTATTTTGCGGCTTCCGAGGCCTGGTCGCGGATCTGGCCGGATATTTCCGGCAAGATTGAAGGTCGGCCCCTCTCTTTTGCACACGCGGCCGTCGTTGATGCCGCATTGGGTATTCTGCCTTTCGCCGTTCAGGGAGAGTTGACGTGATGCAAATTCGCGACGAGTTCCTCAGTGACGAGGATCTTGACCTCAAGTCGCTTTCAGACGAGGAGTTGGATCGTGTCTGGACTGAATGGCTCGTCCAGGCTCAAATCACCAACGATCTGGATCGGAGTGAATATTCCCATGGAGTCTTCGCCCGTGAACCTGCGATTGACGCGGGTTCCCAGTTCTCGCCCATGGGGTCCCCCTCCGGCAAGAAAAAGCCTGCCCCTGTTACCCGTTTGTGAGTTCTTGCTTGAGCCGGTCAATCACGGGAATCGGGGTCGGGTCCTCACCCCACAGGAAGGCCAGGTACAGGCTCACGAAGTCTCCGAAGTAAAGGAGGGAGAACATTCTGGCCAGTCTGGACTCACCCCTGGCCCACACCTCCTTCACAAAGGAGGCCCTGGCGGAAACGGCCTCAGCAGTGAACTCCACTCGTTTTCGGATGCGGGCGGACTCTCCGGGCTCCCGGAGGATGACCACTCCGAAATGTTTTTCAAGGCCCTTGTTCGCACCGCTCCACCCTACGATCTCGTTGTGATTCAGCTCAGGCAGTACATTGCAGGATGCCATGCATTTGCCGTTCTCGTGGATCTGCTGCTTCCACCGAAGCGCCACAGTCTCCAGGAAACCGTGGGAGGCGTAAATGACAGGGATATGGATGTAAAGCATCTCGGCCAGTTGCTTTGCGGGATTCTTTTCCATGGGATTCGTGTCCCGGAGCTCTCTGGACATCTGCTTCAGGAGCTCGCGGGTTTCCTCAATCTGTGAGGCGAAATCAGGGATGACTTTGAGCTTCGAAAGGGTGACAAGAAGAGGAAGGAACGTATAGCCGATGGCCGCCCTTGGCATGAGGCCCGATCGAAGGGTCACGTGGGTGTTTCCGGTTGCGGAAGCCCGTTCTTTCAGGGTTCCCCCTGAGGAGTATGTAATGATTCGAGCCCCTTTTTTTCGCGCTTCTTCGCAGGCGGCGAGAGTTTCTTCCGTGTTCCCTGAATAGCTTACAGCCAGCACCAGGGTCTTTTCGCTCACGAAAGCCGGTGCATGATAACCTCTGTGGACGACCAGAGGGACCGAAAGCTCGTCGGCCACAAGGGATCTGAGGATGTCGCCGCCGATGGCAGAGCCGCCCATTCCCAGGATGAGAACATTCTGAGGCGCAAAAGGAGGAATGTCCAGATTCCGGGTCATTTCCCAGGATTGGGAGAACTGGGAGGGGAACTCCGAGATCGTCCCTGCCATGTCCTTACTGTCCAGAGAGTTCCAGGTCAAAGGATTATCGAGATTGATCACTGTAGTCATGTGCTCAAGTCCTTTCTTAGTGGGTTTCGGCGCAAATTCCATCACGTCCAGGCGCGTCTCTGGACTCTACTTACGCGAAGCTCAGGGTACCCGGGGGCGCTCCTCGACTGCGCTCCTCAACGTCCCTCCCATAACGGGAGGGGAAGGGGGAGGACGAAAGGAATCGCCCCCGCTTTCCATGAATCATTTCTTATGACCAGGCCGGCGATCCTCTATTCTCCCGCATACAGGGCGGACATCGGCAGTCATGTCTTTCCCATGGAGAAATATGCCGCCCTTGCAGGGCGCCTGCGAAGGGATGGAACGGGCGATGGGTTCGAGTGGCTTGAGCCGGCCCCTGCAGAGCGGGCGGACCTGGCTCTGGTGCACACGGAGAAGTACCTGGATTCTTTCTATTCTCTCCGAATGGATTCCCACACCTGGGACTCGGAGATTCCGCTTACAAGTGAGCTGCGAGATGCCTTTCTGCTGATGACGGGCGGCACCGTCCAGGCCTCCAGGCTCGCCCTTGAAAGTGGAGTGGCAGTCAACCTTGGAGGGGGCTTCCATCATGCCATGCCGGACCGTGCCGAAGGGTTTTGTTATGTGAACGACCTGGCTGTGGCGACGCGGGTCCTTATGAGAGACCGACTCGTTCAACGGGCTCTTGTGGTTGACTGTGATCTTCATCAGGGGAACGGCACTGCCCGGATATTCGGGGGAGACAGCGATGTGTATACCTTCTCCATCCATCAGGAGGATCTTTATCCGATGAAGGAGACCTCGACAATGGATATCGGGCTCCGGAACTTCGTCAGGGATGCCGAGTACCTGGATCTTCTGGCAGGGGCCCTGAACAGGATTTTTTCGAATTTCACGCCTCATATCGTGCTCTATCAGGCAGGCGCCGACCCCTTCGAGGGTGATCAGCTTGGATCACTAAGGGTGACAAAGAAGGGTCTGGAAACCCGGGACCGGATGGTGTTGGAGGCCTGCGCGGCCCGAAAAGTCCCCCTTGCCGTCACCCTGGGCGGGGGATATGCCGCGGATTTCAACGATACGGTGGAAATCCATGCGAACACAGTAAGGGGTGCAGCTGATTTTCATGGGTAATTCATTGCCGAGTTGGGGCCAAGTGCCGGGAAATTTGGGAGTAGGCCCTGAAAGTGGCGGGGCTGGAGTGTGACACGCAAGATTTCGGGTGGTTTTTCGGCATCCGGCAGAGGCGTTTCTCTTGCGATTCGGGAGCTCACCTCGCGGGAGTGGCTTCTATCGCGCAGGAACTGATCTTTCGCAGCAAGACTCCTGGAGGCGTTAGTTTTTTTCGGCGTGCAGGAAAACGCCTTTTGATTGCCCTCGTTTCAGCCCAAGGTTCTTCACGTGGGGAAATACCACAGGTAGTATTCTATTTACAACTCCTTTTCATTTTGAAGAATCGCGGCATAACGCGGTTTTTCATGTCAAAAAAACAGCTCTAATCCTTATCAGCACTTGCATCGTGAGACATAAAAATTTGACATGGCCGTGTTTATCTGATAAAATATGATTACAGTGTACGATTGAATATAGAGGAGGCGTCTTCATGATCGATCTGGACAGCGACCTTGTGAGCGGACTTCCTGCGGAAGAAGTGCTCCTTCGGGCCCGCCATGCCCGCTTGATTTTCGGCAAGGCTACCCGGGCGCTCTTTTTCTGGCTAAAAGAGGTTGAAAATCGGAGACTTTTCTCGAAATGGGGCTACAGCAGTTTGTTTGCCTTTGCCGAATCTGAGTTGGAGCTGGACCCTCGCACAATTTCGGAGATGCTTCGCACGCACCGATGCCTCAAGGAGCTTCCGGGTCTTCAGGCTCTCGCAGAAGAGATCGCCCCTTCCAAGCTTCGGGAGATTTCACGGGTATGCACACCTTTGACGGAATCTTTCTGGATCGAGCAGGCTCGGGCGAAAAGCTGTCGGGTAATTGAGAAGCTTGTGTCCATAACCCCCAAAGGGGGACTTCCTCCCGTTGCGCTTGGGGAGGAGCGCAGGGACAAAGAACCGTCCATCGCCGGGAATGTACCCGAACCGACTTCTGA